>NZ_WBJY01000006.1 GCF_008831085.1 Pseudoclavibacter endophyticus | reverse complement strand
CACCCAAAGGCGCACGGCATGCAAGCTTCTAAGATGCTCGCGTCCACTGTGTAGTTCTCAACATACAACCGGCACCACCCGAACCAACCCAAAACGAGTCAGCCCAACGCGGCCCGAAAGAAACCAGCCACCGACAAAAAGCCGGCCCGGCCCGGTCCCTCAGGACCCAACAGCGTACACACCCAACCACACCACACGAGACCACACGTTTCCAACCACCAGCCCAAAAGCCAACAGCGTACTCCACACAACCCCGCACAACGCAATCACTTGTCAAATGTTCCACCCATGAGCACCACCAAACGACATTCGCGTTTGAAATGGCTGCCTCAACGACCAGAACCAAAAGGCCCTGACCATAGCTGCTCCTTAGAAAGGAGGTGATCCAGCCGCACCTTCCGGTACGGCTACCTTGTTACGACTTAGTCCTAATCACCGATCCCACCTTCGACAGCTCCCCCCAAAAGGTTAGGCCACCGGCTTCGGGTGTTACCGACTTTCATGACTTGACGGGCGGTGTGTACAAGGCCCGGGAACGTATTCACCGCAGCGTTGCTGATCTGCGATTACTAGCGACTCCGACTTCATGGGGTCGAGTTGCAGACCCCAATCCGAACTGAGACTGGCTTTTTGGGATTCGCTCCACCTCACGGTATTGCAGCCCTTTGTACCAGCCATTGTAGCATGCGTGAAGCCCAAGACATAAGGGGCATGATGATTTGACGTCATCCCCACCTTCCTCCGAGTTGACCCCGGCAGTCTCAGATGAGTTCCCACCATTACGTGCTGGCAACATCCGACGAGGGTTGCGCTCGTTGCGGGACTTAACCCAACATCTCACGACACGAGCTGACGACAACCATGCACCACCTGTATACCGACCACAAGGGGGCGACCATCTCTGGCCGTTTCCGGTATATGTCAAGCCTTGGTAAGGTTCTTCGCGTTGCATCGAATTAATCCGCATGCTCCGCCGCTTGTGCGGGCCCCCGTCAATTCCTTTGAGTTTTAGCCTTGCGGCCGTACTCCCCAGGCGGGGCGCTTAATGCGTTAGCTACGACACGGAAACCGTGGAAAGGTCCCCACATCTAGCGCCCAACGTTTACGGCATGGACTACCAGGGTATCTAATCCTGTTCGCTCCCCATGCTTTCGCTCCTCAGCGTCAGTAGCGGCCCAGAGATCTGCCTTCGCCATCGGTGTTCCTCCTGATATCTGCGCATTCCACCGCTACACCAGGAATTCCAATCTCCCCTACCGCACTCTAGTCTGCCCGTACCCACTGCACGCCCGAAGTTGAGCCTCGGGATTTCACAGCAGACGCGACAAACCGCCTACGAGCTCTTTACGCCCAATAATTCCGGACAACGCTTGCACCCTACGTATTACCGCGGCTGCTGGCACGTAGTTAGCCGGTGCTTTTTCTGCAGGTACCGTCACTTTCGCTTCTTCCCTACTAAAAGAGGTTTACAACCCGAAGGCCGTCATCCCCCACGCGGCGTTGCTGCATCAGGCTTTCGCCCATTGTGCAATATTCCCCACTGCTGCCTCCCGTAGGAGTCTGGGCCGTGTCTCAGTCCCAGTGTGGCCGGTCACCCTCTCAGGCCGGCTACCCGTCGTCGCCTTGGTGAGCCATTACCTCACCAACTAGCTGATAGGCCGTGAGCCGATCCCTCCCCGATAAATCTTTCCAGACGCAGACCATGCGGTCACGTCACCTATCCAGTATTAGCTCCGATTTCTCGAAGTTATTCCAGAGGAAGGGGCACGTTGCTCACGTGTTACTCACCCGTTCGCCACTAATCCACCCCAGCAAGCTGGAGCTTCATCGTTCGACTTGCATGTGTTAAGCACGCCGCCAGCGTTCGTCCTGAGCCAGGATCAAACTCTCCATAAAAAACAAAAACACTCACGCACCACGAAAACGCAGCACGCAAATGCAGAGAATGATCCAGACTAACAAACCATCATACTGACGATCCATCAATCCAAAAAAA
>NZ_WBJY01000005.1 GCF_008831085.1 Pseudoclavibacter endophyticus | reverse complement strand
TTTTTTTGGATTGATGGATCGTCAGTATGATGGTTTGTTAGTCTGGATCATTCTCTGCATTTGCGTGCTGCGTTTTCGTGGTGCGTGAGTGTTTTTGTTTTTTATGGAGAGTTTGATCCTGGCTCAGGACGAACGCTGGCGGCGTGCTTAACACATGCAAGTCGAACGATGAAGCTCCAGCTTGCTGGGGTGGATTAGTGGCGAACGGGTGAGTAACACGTGAGCAACGTGCCCCTTCCTCTGGAATAACTTCGAGAAATCGGAGCTAATACTGGATAGGTGACGTGACCGCATGGTCTGCGTCTGGAAAGATTTATCGGGGAGGGATCGGCTCACGGCCTATCAGCTAGTTGGTGAGGTAATGGCTCACCAAGGCGACGACGGGTAGCCGGCCTGAGAGGGTGACCGGCCACACTGGGACTGAGACACGGCCCAGACTCCTACGGGAGGCAGCAGTGGGGAATATTGCACAATGGGCGAAAGCCTGATGCAGCAACGCCGCGTGGGGGATGACGGCCTTCGGGTTGTAAACCTCTTTTAGTAGGGAAGAAGCGAAAGTGACGGTACCTGCAGAAAAAGCACCGGCTAACTACGTGCCAGCAGCCGCGGTAATACGTAGGGTGCAAGCGTTGTCCGGAATTATTGGGCGTAAAGAGCTCGTAGGCGGTTTGTCGCGTCTGCTGTGAAATCCCGAGGCTCAACTTCGGGCGTGCAGTGGGTACGGGCAGACTAGAGTGCGGTAGGGGAGATTGGAATTCCTGGTGTAGCGGTGGAATGCGCAGATATCAGGAGGAACACCGATGGCGAAGGCAGATCTCTGGGCCGCTACTGACGCTGAGGAGCGAAAGCATGGGGAGCGAACAGGATTAGATACCCTGGTAGTCCATGCCGTAAACGTTGGGCGCTAGATGTGGGGACCTTTCCACGGTTTCCGTGTCGTAGCTAACGCATTAAGCGCCCCGCCTGGGGAGTACGGCCGCAAGGCTAAAACTCAAAGGAATTGACGGGGGCCCGCACAAGCGGCGGAGCATGCGGATTAATTCGATGCAACGCGAAGAACCTTACCAAGGCTTGACATATACCGGAAACGGCCAGAGATGGTCGCCCCCTTGTGGTCGGTATACAGGTGGTGCATGGTTGTCGTCAGCTCGTGTCGTGAGATGTTGGGTTAAGTCCCGCAACGAGCGCAACCCTCGTCGGATGTTGCCAGCACGTAATGGTGGGAACTCATCTGAGACTGCCGGGGTCAACTCGGAGGAAGGTGGGGATGACGTCAAATCATCATGCCCCTTATGTCTTGGGCTTCACGCATGCTACAATGGCTGGTACAAAGGGCTGCAATACCGTGAGGTGGAGCGAATCCCAAAAAGCCAGTCTCAGTTCGGATTGGGGTCTGCAACTCGACCCCATGAAGTCGGAGTCGCTAGTAATCGCAGATCAGCAACGCTGCGGTGAATACGTTCCCGGGCCTTGTACACACCGCCCGTCAAGTCATGAAAGTCGGTAACACCCGAAGCCGGTGGCCTAACCTTTTGGGGGGAGCTGTCGAAGGTGGGATCGGTGATTAGGACTAAGTCGTAACAAGGTAGCCGTACCGGAAGGTGCGGCTGGATCACCTCCTTTCTAAGGAGCAGCTATGGTCAGGGCCTTTTGGTTCTGGTCGTTGAGGCAGCCATTTCAAACGCGAATGTCGTTTGGTGGTGCTCATGGGTGGAACATTTGACAAGTGATTGCGTTGTGCGGGGTTGTGTGGAGTACGCTGTTGGCTTTTGGGCTGGTGGTTGGAAACGTGTGGCCTCGTGTGGTGTGGTTGGGTGTGTACGCTGTTGGGTCCTGAGGGACCGGGCCGGGCCGGCTTTTTGTCGGTGGCTGGTTTCTTTTCGGGCCGCGTTGGGCTGACTCGTTTTGGGTTGGTTCGGGTGGTGCCGGTTGTATGTTGAGAACTACACAGTGGACGCGAGCATCTTAGAAGCTTGCATGCCGTGCGCCTTTGGGTGTGTGGTGTGTGGGTTTCGAATTACTGGTCGCTGTCGCGGGAGCCGTTTGGTTTTCGTGGTGGTGATTTTTTTGTGGTTCAAGTTTCTAAGAGCAAACGGTGGATGCCTTGGCATCTGGAGCCGAAGAAGGACGTGGTAATCTGCGATAAGCCTCGGGGAGCCGATAAACGGGCTGTGAGCCGAGGATTTCCGAATGGGGAAACCCCGCCAGGCTTTTTTGATCTGGTGACTCCCGCCTGAATGTATAGGGCGGGTAGAGGGAACGCGGGGAAGTGAAACATCTCAGTACCCGCAGGAAGAGAAAACAATAGTGATTCCGTGAGTAGTGGCGAGCGAAAGCGGAAGAGGCTAAACCGGCTGTGTGTGATACCCGGTAGGGGTTGCATGGTCGGGGTTGTGGGAGCGTTTTTTCATCGTTCTACCGGACGGTGGGCGTTACAGCAGCGCATAGGTGAACGACTTTGAATGGTCGACCGGAGAGGGTGCGAGTCCCGTAACTGAAATGTGTGTGTTGGCGCTGGAGCGTTTCCCAAGTAGCACGGGGCCCGTGAAATCCCGTGTGAATCTGTCAGGACCACCTGATAAGCCTAAATACTCCCAGATGACCGATAGCGGACAAGTACCGTGAGGGAAAGGTGAAAAGTACCCCGGGAGGGGAGTGAAATAGTGCCTGAAACCGTTTGCTTACAATCCGTCGGAGCTGGTGCCTTTGGTACTGGTGACGGCGTGCCTTTTGAAGAATGAGCCTGCGAGTTAGTGATACGTCGCGAGGTTAACCCGTGTGGGGTAGCCGGAGCGAAAGCGAGTCTGAATAGGGCGTTGAGTGGCGTGTTCTAGACCCGAAGCGAAGTGATCTATCCATGGCCAGGTTGAAGCGAGGGTAAGACCTCGTGGAGGACCGAACCCACCTAGGTTGAAAACTGGGGGGATGAGCTGTGGTTAGGGGTGAAAGGCCAATCAAACTTCGTGATAGCTGGTTCTCTCCGAAATGCATTTAGGTGCAGCGTTGCGTGTTTCTTGCCGGAGGTAGAGCTACTGGATGGCCGATGGGCCCCACCGGGTTACTGACGTCAGCTAAACTCCGAATGCCGGTAAGTGAGAGCGCAGCAGTGAGACAGTGGGGGATAAGCTTCATTGTCGAGAGGGAAACAACCCAGACCACCGACTAAGGTCCCTAAGCGTGTGCTAAGTGGAAAAGGATGTGGAGTTGCCGTGACAACCAGGAGGTTGGCTTAGAAGCAGCCACCCTTGAAAGAGTGCGTAATAGCTCACTGGTCAAGTGATTCCGCGCCGACAATGTAACGGGGCTCAAGCACACCACCGAAGTCGTGGCATTCATATGTGTGATAAGCCGCCCTGCGGGGTTGGTTCAGTTGTATGGATGGGTAGGAGAGCGTCGTGTGGCGAGTGAAGCGGCGGAGTGATCCAGCCGTGGACGCTACACGAGTGAGAATGCAGGCATGAGTAGCGAATGACGGGTGAGAACCCCGTCCTCCGAAAGACTAAGGGTTCCAGGGTCAAGCCAATCTGCCCTGGGTAAGTCGGGACCTAAGGCGAGGCCGACAGGCGTAGTCGATGGACAACGGGTTGATATTCCCGTACCGACGAAAAACCGTCAGAACCAAGCCAGTGCTGCTAAGAGTCCGAGGTTTCGGTTGTTCCTTCGGGAACGGCCGTTGCTGAGCACTCGACCCTATCTGGTGCGGTTAGCGTATTAACAGGTGTGACGCAGGAAGGTAGCCGAACCGGGTGAATGGTTGAATCCGGGCAAGGATGTAGGGTGAGCGATTGGTAAATCCGTCGCTCGTGTGCCTGAGATCTGACGCGGAAGTCGTAAGACGAAGTCGGTAATCCTATGCTGCCAAGAAAAGCATCGACGCGAGGTTTTAGTCGCCCGTACCCGAAACCGACACAGGTAGTCAGGTAGAGAATACCAAGGAGAGCGAGAGAATCGTGGTTAAGGAACTCGGCAAAATGCCCCCGTAACTTCGGGAGAAGGGGGGCCTGACGCGTAGTAGGGTTTGCCCCGAAAGCGTGTTTGGGCCGCAGAGACCAGTGGGAAGCGACTGTTTATCAAAAACACAGGTCCGTGCGAAGTCGCAAGACGATGTATACGGACTGACGCCTGCCCGGTGCTGGAAGGTTAAGAGGAGGGGTTAGCTTCGGCGAAGCTCTGAATTTAAGCCCCAGTAAACGGCGGTGGTAACTATAACCATCCTAAGGTAGCGAAATTCCTTGTCGGGTAAGTTCCGACCTGCACGAATGGCGTAACGACTTCCCAGCTGTCTCAACCGCGAACTCGGCGAAATTGCATTACGAGTAAAGATGCTCGTTACGCGCAGCAGGACGAAAAGACCCCGTGACCTTTACTATAGCTTGGTATTGGTGTTCGGTGTGGCTTGTGTAGGATAGGTGGGAGACGGTGAAGCAGCGACGCTAGTTGTTGTGGAGTCATTGTTGAAATACCACTCTGGTCATTCTGAATATCTAACTTCGAACCGTGATCCGGTTCAGGGACAGTGCCTGGTGGGTAGTTTAACTGGGGCGGTTGCCTCCCAAAAAGTAACGGAGGCGCCCAAAGGTTCCCTCAACCTGGTTGGCAATCAGGTGGCGAGTGTAAGTGCACAAGGGAGCTTGACTGTGAGACTGACAGGTCGAGCAGGGACGAAAGTCGGGACTAGTGATCCGGCAGTGGCTTGTGGAAGCGCTGTCGCTCAACGGATAAAAGGTACCTCGGGGATAACAGGCTGATCTTGCCCAAGAGTCCATATCGACGGCATGGTTTGGCACCTCGATGTCGGCTCGTCGCATCCTGGGGCTGGAGTAGGTCCCAAGGGTTGGGCTGTTCGCCCATTAAAGCGGTACGCGAGCTGGGTTCAGAACGTCGTGAGACAGTTCGGTCTCTATCCGCTGCGCGCGTAGGAAATTTGAGAAGATCTGTCTTTAGTACGAGAGGACCGAGATGGACGAACCTCTGGTGTGTCAGTTGTTCCGCCAGGAGCACCGCTGATTAGCTACGTTCGGTACGGATAACCGCTGAAAGCATCTAAGCGGGAAGCCGGCTTCAAGATGAGATTTCCATCCCTTCGGGGGAGAGGCTCCCAGTAGACGACTGGGTTGATAGGCCGGATGTGGAAGCAGGGACTCAAGACCTGTGGAGCTGACCGGTACTAATATGCCAATAACTTGACACCACACTTTTCGGTGGTGCTCGCGTCCACTTTGTGGTTCCCGGCAGATAACCGGGAACGAGATAATT
>NZ_WBJY01000004.1:300000-379943 GCF_008831085.1 Pseudoclavibacter endophyticus | reverse complement strand
GGATCAAACTCTCCATAAAAAACAAAAACACTCACGCACCACGAAAACGCAGCACGCAAATGCAGAGAATGATCCAGACTAACAAACCATCATACTGACGATCCATCAATCCAAAAAAACCTGAAGCATCCAAAAAGGACACCACCAGGCCAAATAATTTGGCATTTGACAATGTGTGCACGCTGTTGAGTTCTCAAGGATCGGACGCACCGCACCACCAGCCTCACGGCCTTCAGTACGAGCAACCGCTACATCATACCGCGTTCACCTTGATGTTGCAAGGTGTTCACCATCGGCTGGCCCGTGGGGCCAGTGCCGTTGGTACCGCGGTGATGCGGCAACGAGGAGATGAGGCTGAGCCTCACTCGCCCTCGTTTTCGATGCTGCCCGGCTCGGCCGGCCTCGCTCTCGCGGCGACCGCCTCCGTGGCAACGAGTGGATACATTACGCAGAACGCGGTAGCCCCGCAATCCAGCTCAACACCCGGGCGTGTCGCTACGCGTCGGGGCCGCTGCATCCCCACGGATCAGGCGGCGAGGCGGTCGGAACACGCTGCCGTCACGGAACACGCTGCCGTCACGTCACGCGGTCAGGGTCAGGCCCGCAAGGCTCTTCTTGCCTCGGCGGACGATGACGTGCCCCCCGGGCAGTCGGTCCGCGTCGGAGAGGTGGGCCGACTCGTCGGCGATCTTGACGTTGTTGACCGAAACGCCGCCTTGGGCGATGAATCGCCTCGCCTCGCCGAGACTCGTCGCGAGCCCGGTGTCGACGAGCGCCTGGGCGACCGGCACCCCCAGACGCGCTTGCGCATTCGGGAGTTCGTCGACCGCGGCTCGAAGCGTTTCGGCGTCGAGCGCACCGAGGTCGCCCTGGCCGAACAGGGCCTCGCTCGCAGCGATGGCGGCCTCGGTCGCGGCGGTACCGTGCACGAGCTCGGTCACCGCCCGGGCGAGCGCGCGCTGGGCGGCTCGCCGGTAGGGCTCGTCGGCGACGAGCCGCTCGAGCTCGGCGATCTCGTCGCGCGTGAAGAAGGTGAAGACCTTCAACCGGGCGACGACGTCGGCATCGTCGGTGTTGAGCCAGAACTGGTAGAAGGCATACGGCGAGGTGAGCGACGCGTCGATCCAGATCGCGTTTCCCTCGGATTTGCCGAACTTCGTACCGTCGGAGTTCGTGATGAGCGGCGAACCGAGCGCGTGGACCTGCGCCCCTTCGACGCGCCGGATGAGGTCGACCCCGCCCGTGAGATTGCCCCACTGATCGCTCCCGCCCGTCTGCAGCACGCAGTCGTACTGGCGGTAGAGCTCCAGGTAGTCGAGCGCCTGCAGGACCTGGTAGCTGAACTCGGTGTACGAGATGCCGGCCTCGCTGTTCAGGCGCGCGGCCACGGCATCCTTCTTGAGCATCGCGCCGACGCGGAAGTGCTTGCCGATGTCGCGGAGGAAGTCGATGGCGCTGAGCGGAGCGGTCCAGTCGAGGTTGTTGACCATCCGGGCGGCGTTCTCGCCCTCGAACGACAGGTAGTTACCGATCTGATCGCGCAGCCGCGACGTCCACTCGGCGACGACGTCGCGGGAGTGCAGCTGCCGCTCGGCCGTCGGACGAGGGTCACCCACGAGGCCCGTCGAGCCGCCGACGAGGCCGAGGGGCTTGTGGCCCGCAAGTTGCAGTCGACGGAGCAGCAGCAGCTGCACGAGGTGGCCGAGATGCAGACTGGGCGCCGTCGGGTCGAACCCGCAGTAGTACGTGATCGGATCTCCCCCGAGCTTGGCACGGAGGTTGTCGGGATCGGTTGAGACGTGAATATAGCCGCGCCACTCGAGTTCGTCGAAAATGTTCTCGAACGTCGGGTCGTTGGCCTGCACGGCCGATGTAGCTTCAGTCACACGCTCAATCGTACTCAGGCACGGGAGCGTCACCGACCTGAATCGTCGGTCCCGTCTGGAGCCAGCTCGTCGAGCCGTTCCCGCAGCTCGTCGAGCTGCTCGGCCAGTCGCGCGGGCGACGTGCCGCCGCGACCGTCTCGCGTGGCGACCGAGCCGTCGACCGTGAGCACGCTGCGCACCTCGGGCGTGAGCAGAGGCGAGACGCCGGCGAAGTCATCGTCGCTCAGGCCGTTCAGATCGATGCCCTTCGACTCGGCGAGCCGAACGCAGGCACCCGAGAGCTCATGCGCGTCGCGGAACGGCACGCGTTGCTTCACAAGCCACTCGGCGACGTCAGTGGCAAGCGAGAATCCCTGCGGCGCAAGCTCACGCATCCGGTCGCCGTGGAATGTGGTCGTCGCGACCATGCCGGTGAACGCCGGCAGCAGCACCTCGAGCGTCTGGACCGAGTCGAAGACGGGCTCTTTGTCCTCCTGCAGGTCGCGGTTGTAGGCGAGCGGCAGCGCCTTGAGCGTTGCGAGCAGACCGGTGAGGTTGCCGATGAGACGTCCCGCTTTGCCTCGGGCGAGCTCGGCGATGTCGGGGTTCTTCTTCTGCGGCATGATGCTCGAGCCGGTCGACCACGCGTCATCGAGCGTGATGAAGCTGAACTCCTTCGTGTTCCACACGATGAATTCTTCGGCCAAGCGCGAGACGTCGATGCCGATCTGCGCTGCCACGAACGCGAACTCGGCCACGAGATCGCGGCTCGCCGTGCCATCGATCGAGTTCGCGACCGAGCTCGAGAAGCCGAGCTCGTGCGCCACGAGCGAGGCGTCGAGGCCAAGCGTCGAGCCCGCGAGCGCGCCGGAGCCGTACGGCGACTCGTCCAGGCGGCGGCCAAGATCCGACAGCCGGTCGAGGTCGCGGGCGAGCGGCCAGGCGTGCGCCAGCAGCTGGTGCGCGAGGGTCACCGGCTGCGCGTGCTGCAAATGGGTGCGGCCGGGCATGATGACGTCTTGGTTCGCCTCGGCCTGGTCGGCGATGACGCGCGCGAGCTCGGCGACCATGCCACCGAGCACGGCTGATTTGTCGCGCAGGTACATGCGGATGAACGTCGCGATCTGGTCGTTCCGGCTTCGGCCGGCGCGCAGCTTGCCGCCGAGCTCGGGACCGGCGATCTCGACGAGGCCGCGTTCGAGTGCCGAGTGCACATCCTCATCGGACTCGGCGGCGACGAACTCGCCGGAGACGACGCGGGTTTCGAGCGTGCCGATCGCATCCAGCATGCCGCTGAGCTCGTCATCGCTCAGGTACCCGGCCGCGTGCAGGGCGGTCGCGTGGGCGCGCGAGCCCGCCAAATCGTAGTGCGCGAGCTCCCAGTCGAAGTGCGTCGACTTCGACAGGCGGGCCAGCTCTGGCGACGGCCCGCCCGCGAACCGCCCGCCCCACAGGGCACCCGCCTCGCCGGCTCGTTCATTGCGGTCGATGGCGCTCACCCGTCTGCCTCGGGCGAGAGCGGGATGCCGCCGGTCGCGGCGGGAACCGTGCGTGCCGTCATGAGTGCTCCTTCGTGCGCATCGCTGCCGCTGAGGGCAACCCGCCCGAGTCTAGACGGCGGCGACCCGCTCCGTCGCCGCTCGCGCCGCCGCTGACGGCGTGAGCCGGACGGCCGAGCGTGCGGGCCGCTCGCGCCGGGCGGCGACGACCGCGCGGGCCTCCTGCCGCGAGGCGCCCTCGCGCTCGAGGTGAGCGAGGTGCTCGGGGAGGTCACGCCCGAGCGCGCGCATGGCAGACGCCCACAGGCGACCCGCCCGATACGACGAGCGCACGAGCGGGCCCGACAGCACGCCAAGGAAGCCGATCTCGCGCGCCGCCTCGTCGAACTCGACGAACCGCTCCGGCTCGACCCACCGATCGACGGGGTGGTGGCGCGGCGAGGGCCGCAGGTACTGGGTGATCGTGAGCAGGTCGCACCCGGCCTCGTGGAGAGCCCGCATGGCCTCGAGGATCTCATCGTCGGTCTCGCCCATGCCGAGGATCAGGTTCGACTTCGTCACGAGCCCGCGTCGCTTGCCGTAGCGGATGACGTCGAGCGACCGCTCGAACGTGAATGCGGGGCGGATGCGCTTGAAGATGCGCGGGACCGTCTCGACGTTGTGCGCGAAGACCTCGGGCGCTGACTCGACGATGCGCTCAAGGTGATCGTGGTCGCCCGAGAAATCGGGAATGAGGAGCTCGACGCCCGTTGCCGGATTCATCGCATGGATGGCTCGGACCGTTTCGGCGTAGAGCCACGACCCCTCGTCCTCGAGGTCGTCTCGGGCGACCCCGGTGGCGGTGGCATAGTTCAGCCCCATGCGCCGCACCGAGTCGGCGACGCGGCGGGGCTCCAGCACGTCGAGGCGCTCGGGCCTGCCCGTGTCGATCTGGCAGAAGTCGCATCGGCGCGTGCACTGGGCGCCGCCGATGAGGAACGTCGCCTCGCGATCCTCCCAACACTCCGACTGATTGGGGCATCCGGCCTCCTCGCAGACCGTGTGCAGGCGCTGCTCGGTCACGAGCTCCTTCAGCGCCGTGAACTCGGGACCCTGGCGGTGCGTCGTGCGGATCCAGTCGGGCTTCTTCTCGATCGGCACCGCGCTGTTGCGCTGCTCGACGCGAAGGAGGCGGCGGCCGTCGGGCTGTCGCGCATCGGGCTGTCTCGGCTGGCGGGCGTCGGGCTGTCGCACTTCAGGCTTTCGCGGCTGGCGCGGTGCTGCAGTCACGCGGCCGCCTCCTCTCGGGTGGCCGCGTCGGCCACCTCGGCCGCGCCGGCCACCTCTACCGCATCGGCAGCCCCGGCCGAGCCGGCCGTGGCGGTGGCGTATCGCCAGGCGACGCGACGCTCGATCGCCTCCGCGAGGACCGGGGCGACGGCGACGGGCGTCACCGCCTCGCCTCCCCTCCGCTCCTCGGTGATGCTCGTGACCCCCGCGTCGCTGATGCCGCAGGGAACGATGGTTCCGAAGGGACGCAGGTCATTGCTACAGTTCAGCGCCACGCCGTGCATCGTCACCCCGCGACGCACCGAGAGACCGATCGCGGCGATCTTGCGGGCCGGGCCCCGGGCATCCGAGGGGCACCACACGCCGGGGCGCCCTTTCACGGCGCTCGACTCGACGCCGCTGCCCGCGATCGCCTCGATGAGCGACGCCTCGAGGTCGCGCACGAGGCCGGCTGCGTCGAAGGGCGCGGCCAGCCGTCCGATCAGGTAGGCCACGAGCTGGCCGGGGCCGTGCCACGTGACACGGCCGCCGCGGTCGATCGGCACAACCTCGGTGCCGTCATAGGGGTATTCGTCCTCGTCGGCGCTGCGGCCGGCCGTGTAGACGGGCGTGTGCTCGAGGAGCAGTAGGGTCGGGCCGCGGTCGCCGGCGACCGACTCGCCCCTGAGTACCTCTTGCAGGGCGAGGCCGGCCCGGTAGTCGACGATGCCATCGGGCCGCAGCAGGTCGTCGACGGGCGGCAGCGGCGCGGCGTCCCGGCGCGAATACGTTCCGGGCGCAGCTGTCCCGGATGCTGCTGACGTGGATGCTGCTGACCTGGATGCTGCCGCTCCGGACGCGGCGAATGCCGTGCCGACTCGTCCGAGGGCATGGAGTTCGAACTGCATACTCCGACGGTAGCATTCTTGAATCGAGTCCAAAAAAGAAAGCCCCGTGCGTGAGGGGCGAGATCACCGGGCGAAGCCCTCAGCGGCCCGCCCTTCGTTTCACCTCTCGTGAGCGGCACTCGGCGCGTTCTTCGCCAGCAGCCACGCGAGCAGCGCCTTCTGCGCATGCACCCGGTTCTCGGCCTCGTCCCAGACCGCCGATGCCGGACCGTCGATCACCTCGGCCTGCACCTCGTACCCGCGGTAGGCGGGCAGGCAGTGCAAGAACATGGCATCGTCGGCGGCGAGCCCCATGAGCTCCGACGTCACCTGGAACGGAGCGAGCGCGTCGATGCGCTGCTGCTTCTCGCCCTCGACCCCCATCGACACCCACGTGTCCGTGACCATGACGTCCGCGCCCCTGGCCGCGGCGGCCGGGTCGTCCGTGACCGTGACCGACCCTCCCGTCTCGGCGGCGATGCGGGTCGCATCGGCAATGACCTCGGCGGCGGGCTGGAACGCGCCCGGCGCGCAGATCCGCACGTGCATCCCCGCCGTCGCGCAGGCCAGCAGATACGAGTTGCCCATGTTGCTGGCCCCGTCGCCAAAGAACGCGACGGCCTGCCCGGGCAGGTCGCCGCGGCGCTCGCGCACCGTCTGCAGGTCGGCGAGGAGCTGGCACGGGTGGAAGTCGTCGCTCAGCGCGTTGACGACGGGCACGGACGTGCCCGCCGCCATCTCCTCGAGCCCCGACTGGGCGTAGGTGCGCCACACGACCGCTTCGACCATGCGCTCGAGCACCCTCGCCGTGTCGCCGATCGACTCCTTGCCGCCGAGCTGGCTCGACTCGCTCGAGATGATGAGCGGGGAACCGCCGAGGTCGCTGATGCCGACGTGGAACGACACGCGCGTGCGCGTCGAGGTCTTGTCGAAGAACACCGCGACCGTCTTGCCGCCCTCGAGCGGGCGCTCGGCGAAACGGTCGGCCTTGAGCCGCGCCGCGAGGTCGAGCACCTCGAGCTGCTCGGCCGGAGAGAGGTCGTCGTCGCGGAGGAAGTGGCGGGTCACGTTCGGGCCTTTCAGTGAGACATGGGGAACTCGAGGGTATGGCAGCAGCAGGGCTGCGCCGTCACGCCCGCACTGCCGTGCCGAAGCCGGCGGCCGTGAAGACCTCGAGCAGGATGGCGTGCGGCTCGCGGCCGTCGATGATGGCGGCCTGCTCAACTCCGCCGTCGACGGCTTCGATGCAAGCCTGCACCTTCGGGATCATGCCCGACTCGAGCGTCGGCAACAGCTCGCGCAATTCGTCCGCCGTGATCTCCGACACGAGCGAGTCGGTGTCGGGCCAGTTCCGATAGAGGCCGGCGACGTCGGTCAGCATGATGAGCTTGGCGGCCCCGAGTGCCGCGGCGAGGGCCGCGGCCGCGCGATCAGCGTTGATGTTGAGCGCGTGCCGCGGCTCATCGATGTCGGAGGCGATCGTCGAGATGACGGGGATTCGCCCCGCCGCGACGTCGGCCGCCACGACGCGGGGGTCGACCGCGACGATGTCGCCGACGAGCCCGAGGTCGATCTCGTTGCCTTCGGCGTCGCGCGTCTTGCGGCGCGCCTGGAACAGGCCGGCGTCCTCCCCGCTCGTGCCGGTGGCGATCGGCGCGACCTCATTGATGGCGGCGACGAGCTCGCGAGCGACCTGACCGCCGAGCACCATGCGCACGACCTCCATGGCCTCCGGCGACGTGTACCGGTACCCGTCGCGGAACTCGCTCGGGATCTGCAGGGTCTGCAGCATGCGCGAGATGTGCGGGCCGCCGCCGTGCACGACGACGGGCCGCACGCCCGCGTAGCGCAGGAAGGCGATATCCGCCGCAAACGCGTCGAGCAGCTCCGCGTCGACCATCGCGTTGCCACCGAACTTCACCACGACGATCTGTCCGTTGAACCGCTGCATCCAGGGCAATGCCTCGATGAGCGTCTCGACCTTCGCCGTCGCCGCGCGGCGAGCGCTCGCGAGGTCCCGGCTGCGGTCGTCTGCATCGGCCACGGCATTCCCCTTCCGCTACTACGACGAGTACGCGCTGTTCTCGTGCACGTAGGCGTGCGTCAGATCGTTGGTGCGAATCGTCGCGCTGGCGTCGCCCGCGTGCAGATCGATGAGCACGGTCGTGGCGCGCGGCGTGAGATCGACCGACTCGGCCGGCTCGTGGGGCGTGCCCGCCTTGCAAACCATGACGCCGTTGATCGTCACGTCGAGGTCGTGCGGATCGAAGGCCGCGTTCGTGGTTCCGGCGGCCGCGAGGACGCGCCCCCAGTTGGGGTCATTGCCGAAGATGGCCGCCTTGAAGAGGTTGGAGCGGCTCACCGCGCGCGAAACCTCGAGTGCCTCGGCCTCGCTGGCCGCGCCCGTCGTCGTGATGTCGACGTCGTGGCTCGCGCCTTCCGCGTCGCGCTGCAGCTGACCGGCGAGGTCGTGGCACAAGTCGGTGAGCAGACGCGTGAACTCGCCCGGTTCAGGGGTGACGCCGGATGCTCCCGATGCGAGCAGCGCGACCGTGTCGTTCGTCGACATGCAGCCGTCGGAGTCGAGCCGGTCGAAGGTCGCGGCCGTCGCCGCCCGGAGCGCGCCATCGAGCGCGGGCGGCTCGACATCCGCGTCGGTCGTGATGACGACGAGCATCGTGGCGAGGCCGGGCGCCAGCATGCCCGCACCCTTCGCCATCGCGCCGATCGTGTAGCCGGCGCCCTCGCGAACCGCGGTCTTCGCGACCGTATCGGTCGTCATGATCGCTTCGGCCGCATCCTGACCGCCGCCACCGGAGAGCGCTCCAGCCGCGGCTCGCGTGCCCTCGAGCACCCGCTGTCGGAACGTCTCGTCGCCAGTGCCGATAAGGCCTGTCGAGCAGACGAGGACGTCGACGGCCGAAACGCCGAACAGCTCACCGGCGAGCTCGGCGGTCTCGTGCGTGGTCTGAAACCCGAAACTCCCCGTGTAGCAGTTCGCGCCCCCCGAATTGAGCACGATGGCGGAGGCCGTGCCGTCGGCGATGGCCCGCTCTGACCACAGCACCGGGTTGGCCTTGCAGCGATTCGAGGTGAACACGGCCGCCGCCGCTGCACTCGGGCCGTCGTTGACCACGACCGCGACGTCGCGCGCACCCGTCGACTTGAGCCCAGCCGGAACACCGGCGGCGCGGAACCCCTTCGGGGCGGTGACCGTCACGGGGCGACGCCGTCGATAGGCAGGCCACGGGTCTCATCGAGCCCGAGCGCAAGGTTGACCGACTGGATCGCCGCACCTGCAGTGCCCTTGCCGAGGTTGTCGATCGCGCTCACGGCGACGAGCCGTCGCGCGCGCTCATCGACGCCGATGCCGATCGCCGCCCTGTTCGAGCCCGTGACGTCGCCCGTGCGCGGCCACTCCCCCGCGGGAAGCAGGTCGACGAAGCGCTCGTCGCCGTAGACCCGTTCGTAGGCGGCGCGAAGGTCGTCGAGGGCTGCACCCGACGCGAGCTTCGCCGTCGTGGTCGCGAGAATGCCGCGGGCCATCGGCACGAGCACGGGCGTGAACGCGAGGGTGACGGGCCGACCGCCCGCGCGGCGCAGGTTCTGACGAATCTCGGGGTTGTGGCGGTGCCCGCCGTCGGTCCCGTACGGGTTGGCCGAGCCCATGAGCTCGGCGCCGAGCAGCGTCGTCGACGCCTTCTTGCCGGCGCCCGACGGCCCGACCGCCAGGACCGCGGTGAGGTCGGCCGCCTCGACGAGGCCCGCGTTGATCGCGGGCGCGAGGGCGAGCGTGACCGCCGTGACGTTGCAGCCGGGCACCGCGATTTCACGCGCTCCGCGGAGCAGTTCGCGCTGCCGCCCCCCGTCGGCGAGCACGAGCTCCGGGAGCCCGTAGGTCCACGTGCCGGCAAACTCGCTGCCGTAGTAGTCGGCCCAGTCGTCCGTCGATTCGAGGCGGTGATCGGCCCCGCAGTCGGCGAGCACGGTGTCGGCGCCGTCGGCGGCGAGCTCGGCCGAGAGCGCCCCCGAAGCGCCGTGCGGCAGGGCGAAGAACACGACGTCGTGTCCGCGCAGCTGCTCCGCCTCGGTCTTCGCGAACGTCATGCCGGAGTAACTGGCGAGGTGCGGGTGAACCGAGGTGACACGCTCCCCGGCGTTCGTGAAGGCCGTGGCCGTTCGCACGTCGAGCTCCGGATGCTGCGCGAGCAGGCGAAGCAACTCGCCACCCGCGTACCCGGATGCACCTGCGACTGCGACGGAGTACGACATGCCGACCATCCTAGAGGCGCGCATGAATCCGGACGGCCACAGCCACCGCGATCGCTCGCATCCCGCGCATGCCCTCAGCGAACGTGTGACGTCATCTCGGAGGCCGCGCGGCGAGGCGTCGTTAGGCTGGCGTGTCGATCGAAAAGGAGTCACCGTGACCCACGCTGCGCACCTCTCCGAGGGCGCGTCCCTCGGCACATCAAGCCGTTCTCCGCGCGCCGCGACGGCGCTGAGCGAGGCCGAGGTCGAGCGCGTCCGCGCCGATTTCCCCGTCCTGAACCAGCCGCTCGACGACCACCGCCTCATCTATCTCGACTCGGGAGCCACCGCCCAGCGGCCGACTGCCGTGCTCGACACCGAGCGGGCCTTCCTCGAGCGCGACAACGGTGCCGTCCACCGCGGCGCCCACACGCTCGCGGCCCGATCGACCGAGGCGTTCGAGCTCGCCCGCGAGACGGTCGCGTCGTTCGTCGGGGCCGACGCCGACGAGATCGCGTGGGCGCTCAACGCCACCGATGCGCTCGGCATGATCGCACTCGGCATCGACCGGGCGTCGCACGGCTTCGGCGGTGAGGCATCCGCCTCGGTCGCCCTGCGCGAGGGCGACGAGATCGTCTTCACCGAGGCCGAGCATCACGCGAACCTCGTGCCGTGGCAGCAGGTCGCGCAGTCGACCGGCGCCGTGGTGCGTGTCGTGCCCGTGGCCGACGACGGCACGTGGACGATCGACGACCTGCGCGCCGTCGTGACCGACCGCACCCGCGTCATCGCGTTCTCCCACATCTCGAACGTCACTGGGCTCATCGCCCCCGTCGACGACGTCGTCGCCATTGCCCGCTCGGTGGGTGCCATCACGGTGCTCGACGCCTGCCAGTCGGCGCCGCACCGCCCGCTCGACCTGCACGCGCTCGGCGTCGATGCGGTGGCGTTCTCGGCCCATAAGATGCTCGGCCCGAACGGGCTCGGCATCCTGTACGGACGGCGCGAGTTCCTGGCGGCCCTCCCTCCCGCTCGAACGGGCGGATCGATGATCACGACGGTCACGCTTGAGCGCAGCGAGTTCATGGATGCTCCCATGCGGTTCGAGGCGGGGACGCAGCCCGTTTCCCAGGCCGTCGCCCTCGCCGAGGCCGTTCGCTACCTCGAGGCCGTCGGCATGGACCGCGTCGAGGCCCACGAGCACGAGCTCGGCGAGCGGCTCGCAGCCGGTCTCTCCGCGATTCCCGGCGTGCGCGTCCTCGGGCCAGCGGCCGGCACCGTCCGTGCCGGGCTCGCCAGCTTCGCGGTCGACGGCGTGCACGCGCACGACGTCACCCAGTTCCTCGACGCGGAGGGCATCGCCGCGCGTGGCGGGCACCACTGTGCCCAGCCGCTGCACCGGCGGCTCGGCCTCACGGCAACGACGCGCGCGAGCACCTACCTGTACACGTCTCGCGCAGACGTCGACCGGTTGCTCGACGTGCTGGCGGGCGTGCGCGGCTACTTCGGGGTCGGCGGGGCCGCCTCGTGATGGCGCTGGACTCGCTCTACCAGCAAGTCATCCTCGACCACGCCAGGCGCCGCATCGGCGAGGGCCCGCTCGACCCGCACGACGCGGCGCACTTCGAACGCAACCCGAGCTGCGGCGATGAGCTGACCATGCGCATCCGGCTTGGGACCTCTTCGCAGGGCGAGGCCGCGGACACCACGGGCGACTCGAACGGTGCGGGCAGGATCATCGAGGCGATCGCCTGGGAGGGCGACGGGTGCAGCATCTCGATGGCCTCGGCCTCGGTGCTCTGCGACCTCTCCCTCGGTGCCACGACCGCCGAGACCCGCGAGCGCGTCGACGCCTTCCGCGAGATGCTGCGCACGCGCGGGGGCGCCGAGCCCTCGGACGAGGTCGAGGAGCTTCTCGAAGACGCCGTCGCGTTCCGGGGGGTGGCGAAATTCGTCATGCGCGTGAAGTGCGCCATGCTCTCCTGGGTGGCGCTCGAGGCGGCGCTGCGCGAGGCCGGGTCGTAGGGCACAGGGCACAGGGCACAGGGCACAGGGCTAGCCGAGCGGAGCGACCATTCTTCGCTAGTCCCGTTGCTCTGCGTCGCCGGCTAGCGCCTCGTACTTCTCGACCCAGAGGCGCACGACTTTGTCGACGAGCCGCTCGATGCGCAGCGTCCGCGGCGTCGGCTCCCAATCGGGGGGCAGGAACTCGAGACCATTCGCGAATGCTGAGTGAAGGCGCATGTATCGATCATGCGTCAGTACCTCATCCCGAGAAAGATCGGCCAGAAGAGGTCGATCGTGTGCCGCGAGAAGCTCGACTATAAACGCGGCACCGTCTGGGTCAAGATCGTCAATGATGGACATTCGTCACCTGTAGCCCCTGCTGTTCGTCGCCCACGCAGTCACCAATCGCCCTTGAGGGTTGAGGACCACAACTGCGTCCTTTCCCGTAATTCTCCACGTGTCGGTGGCGGGGACGTACACGGTCTCGATCGGGTTGCTGACCGCGTCTTCGATGGCCGCATCACTGACTCCGACGCCGCCGTCACGACCCTCGATCTGCTCCTGCCCGTGCTTGCTCACGCTCGTGACTTCATCGGGCGCCTCGGTGCTGCCGGTGCTGTCCGGGCCCTGGTTCGCCTCGTCCCAGACGATCCACGGACCGGATATCTGTTCGGTCAGGATCCACTGGACGATCCGGCCGAGCTCGTACCCGAGCCCGATCAGGAAGAGGATGACCGCCGCGATGCCCAGTGCGAGTATCGCGACAGGGATCACAGGGACGGCGATCGCTGCAGCAGGAGCCATACGTGCGTCGCTGGCCTCATCTTCGACGCCGGGATCGCCGTCTGCCGCGCTCGCCAAATCGCGGCCAGACCACTCACACACACCGTAGTTCACGAAGAGTTCTCACCATCGTCCGCCGCCGTTGCCGCCCGGCGCCGGCGCGGCTGCCCGCTCCCGGAGACCGCCAACATCCCTCGCCCTGAACCACTGGCTTCTCGCTCCTTGCGCTCCACGATAGGAGCACCCCGAGCGTGACCGCCCCTCCATCAAGCTCAAGGAACGAGAGTTGCGGGGCCTCGAAGGATGGACAGAAGGAGCCCTCGGGACAGGCGCGGACGGGGGGCGACAGCGGCCGCCCGCCCCTACGCCCGGATGCGGGCGCCGTACCGTTCGGCCGCGAGTGCCGCGCCCGCCTCCTTCGACTCGGTCGCCTCGGCGGCCGTGAGCGTGCGGTCCGGAGCGCGGAATCGCAACGCGAACAGGAGGGACTTCTCGCCCTCATCGAGCCCGGCTCCGCGATAGTCGTCGACGAGGTCGATGTGCTCGAGCAGCGAACCGGCGCCCTCGGCGATCGTGCGCTCGACGTCCCCGGCCGGCACGTCGGCCGGCAGCACGAGCGACAGGTCCTGCGTCGCCACCGGGAACCCGACGATCGCGCCCGTCTCGACCTCGCGTCGACCCGACTCGATGATGACGTCGAGGTCGAGGTCGAGCGCGGCCACGACGCGCGGCAGGTCGAACGAGGCCGTCACGTCTGGATGCAGCTCGCCGGCGTAACCGACCGACCGTTCCTCGCCCGTGGCCGCGTCAACCGCGAACACCTCGGCGCAGCGGCCCGGGTGGAACGCCTGGTGGCTCCCCTGCCGCACGCGCAACTCGGCTGCCGTCGCAAGCCCGATGCGTTGCACGGCCTCGAGCGCGTCCTGCCATGCGTAGGGGGTGGCGGCGAGGCCCGGCTGCTTCGGCGCACGGTTGCCGGCGAACACGGCGCCCACCCACCGCGGCTGCCGCGGCAGTCCGTCGGCGATCGCCTGCAGCTCGGCGGGGGTCGGGGGCGTGCTCGTGCCGGGCACCGTTTCGGTCCCGTACGCGCGACCCTCATCGGGCAGGAACACGGTGCCGATCTCGAAGACCGCGAGATCGGTCGTGCCACGGGCCCAGTTGCGGTGCGCGACCTGCAGCAAACCGGGCAGCATGCTCGTGCGCAACCAGGCGTTCTGTGGGTCGAGGGCGTTGGCGAGCTTGATCGCCGGCACGGCGCCGGGTGTGGCGCGGCCGAGCCGATCGCGATCGGCCTCGTTCGTGAACGGGTAGCTCAGGGTCTCGACGGCGCCCCAGGCCGCCAGCACGTCGGCCGTCTGGCGACGCAGCCGCTGCACGCGCGTGAGTCCGCGACCGGGCGGGGCGACGGGCAACACCGAAGGGATGCGGTCGAAGCCGCCGAGGCGCCCGACCTCCTCGATGAGCGATACCTCGTTCTCGAGGTCGGGCCGCCAGCTCGGCGGACGCACACCGAAGAGCCCGTCGGCTTCATCCCAGACCTCGCAACCGACGGCGCGCAGCGACGTCACGATCTCGTCGGTTGTGTAGTGCACGCCCATGACGGCCTCCGGCTGGGATGCACGGAGGGTCAGAGGCTCGGGGTCGAGGGCACGGGCATGCACCGACCCCTGCGGCTCCACCTTCCCGCCCGCGAGCAGCACCATCAGCTCGGCGACGCGCGCGGCCGCGGCGACCGCGACGCGCGGGTCGACGCCTCGCTCGAAGCGGCGCGACGCCTCGCTCGGCAGTTTGTGCCGGCGAGCCGTGCGCGCGATCGAGATCGGCGAGAAGTTCGCCGCCTCGATGAGCACGTTGCGGGTCGAGTCGCCGAGTTCGGTCTCCATGCCGCCCATCACGCCCGCGAGGCCGATGGGGCCGCGGTCGTCGGTGATCAGCAGGTCCTCGTCGCTGAGCGTGCGCTCCTTGCCGTCGAGCGTGCGCAGCTTCTCGCCGGCCTCGGCTCGGCGCACGGTGATGCCACCGCGCAATTGATCGAGGTCGTAGCCGTGGATGGGCTGACCGAGCTCGATCATGACGTAGTTCGTGATGTCGACCAGCACACCGAGCGATCGGATGCCGGCGAGGGCCAGGCGGGCGACCATCCACGGCGGCGTCGGGCGGGAGGCGTCGACGCCCGTCACGACCGTGCCGACGAACACCGGGCACGGGTCCTGGTTGCGCACGGCACGGGCATCCGTCACCGTGACGGGCACGCGAACGGACGCCGCATCGGGCGCGAGCGCGCCTGCCGCGATGTCCTCGAGCTCGGGGCGGAGGGCAGGATCGTGGAATGTCGCGCCCGTCGCGTGCGAGTACTCACGCCCGATGCCCCGCACCGACATGGCGTAGCCGCGGTCGGGAGTGACGTTGACCTCGACGCTGCGCTCGTCGAGCCCCAGCAGCTCGATGGCGTCGGTGCCGACGAGCGGGTCGAGGCCGAGGCGCGAGAGCACGAGGATGCCCGTGTGATCGTCACCGAGCCCGAGCTCACGGGCCGACGCGATCATGCCGTCGGACACGTGGCCGTAGGTCTTGCGTGCGGCGATCGCGAACGCTCCGGGCAGCACCGCACCCGGAAGGGTCACGACGACCTTGTCGCCGGCCTCGAAGTTGTGCGCACCGCAGACGACGCCGCGCACGTCGGCGCCACCGTCGGCCGCCTGCTCCCCGGCGGGGGCGACGCGCACCTGGCACCAGTTGATGGTCTTGCCGTTGCTCTGCGGCTCGGCAACGCGCTCGAGCACCTGGCCGACGACGACGGGACCGGAGATCTCGAACGCGTGCGTGTCTTCGTCCTCGAGCCCGACGCGCACGAGTGCGTCGAGCACGTCTTGCGGCGCCACGTCGTCGGCGAGGTCGACGACCTCGCCGAGCCAACCGATGGGAACTCGCATCAGATCACCATTCCGAACTGCTCGCTGAAGCGAACGTCACCCTCGACCATGTCGCGCATGTCCTGCAGGTCGTTGCGGAACATGAGGGTGCGCTCGATGCCCATGCCGAAGGCGAAGCCCTGATACTCGGCGGGGTCGACGCCGGCCGCCCGGAGCACGTTGGGGTGGACCATGCCGCAACCGCCCCATTCGATCCACCGCGGGCCGCCTTTGGCGCCCGGGTGCCAGATGTCCATCTCCGCGCTCGGCTCGGTGAAGGGGAAGTAGTTGTTGCGTAGGCGGATGCGCGCCTCGGGGCCGAACATGGCGCGCGCGAAGTGCTCGAGGGTGCCCCGCAGGTGCGCCATGGTGAGCCCGCGGTCGATGGCGAGTCCCTCGACCTGCAGGAACACGGGCGTGTGCGTCGCGTCGAGCTCGTCGGTGCGGAACGTGCGGCCCGGGCAGACGACGTAGAGCGGGGCGCCGCGCTCGATGAGCGAGCGCACCTGCACGGGGGACGTGTGCGTGCGCAGCACGAGATGACGATCGACCGGCTCGACGAAGAACGTGTCCTGCATTGCGCGCGCGGGGTGGTCGGCGTCGAAGTTGAGCGCGTCGAAGTTGTACCACTCGTTCTCGAGCTCGGGCCCGTCGGCCACCTCCCAGCCCATGCCGACGAAGATGTCGTTCACGCGGTCGATGAGCGCCGGCAGCGGGTGGCGAGCACCGCGAGGGTCGCGCTCGAACCCGGCCGTGACATCGACCGTCTCGGCCTCCAGCTGGGCCCGCGCCTCGGTCTCGGCGAGCTCGACTTCGCGAGCCGCATACGCCTTGTTGAGCTGACCCCGAGCGCCGCCGACGAGCTTGCCCACGTCCTTCTTCTGGTCGGACGGCACGTTGCGCAGCTGTGCGTTCAGTGCTGCGAGCGGAGAGCCGTCGGCGAGGTGTGCGGCGCGCACGGTCTTCAACGCCGCGACATCGGCCGCCTCAGCGATGGCAGCAAGGCCCGCGTCGAGCGCGGCCCCGACGACCTCGGGAGTGATGGGGCTGAAGCCCTGGGCAGTTTCGGACACGGGGCGCAATTCTAGCCGTGCGGGAAGTCGCGGCCGAACGCGCCCGCGGTCGTGACCCGGAGCATCCCACCCGTGACCCGAAGCATCCCGCCACAACCGGATGCTGCGCTCTAGCCGATCGAGCGGGCTGCGTCAATTGTCTGGAGTCGCCAGAGCCGCGGGCAATTCGTTGCCTCTTCATGTCGCGCAGGTGACAACTGGGTCTCGAATCGTGCCGCCGACCTCCGAATTGGCTGCGCATATGGTCGAATGCTCGCCATGGGAAGCCAGCGCGAGCCGCTCGTCGTCATCGAGAATGTTGAAAAGCACTACGGCGACTTTCATGCACTGAAGCACATCAATCTCACCGTCGGACGAGGTGAGGTCGTCGTGGTGATCGGGCCCTCCGGGTCGGGCAAATCGACGCTCTGCCGCGCGATCAACCGGCTCGAGACGATCACCTCCGGGGTGATCTCGATCGACGGCAAGGTATTGCCGAGCGAGGGCCGCGAGCTCGCGGCGCTCCGGGCCGACGTGGGCATGGTGTTCCAGTCGTTCAATCTCTTCGCGCACAAGACCATCCTCGAGAACGTGACCCTCGGCCCCATCAAGGTGCGCAAGCTCTCCAAGGCGAAGGCCGAGGAAGAGGCGAAAGCGCTTCTCGACCGAGTGGGTGTCGGCCACCAGGCCGCCAAGTACCCGGCGCAGCTCTCCGGCGGCCAGCAACAGCGCGTCGCCATCGCGCGGGCGCTTGCCATGAGGCCGAAGGTCATGCTCTTCGATGAGCCCACCTCGGCGCTCGACCCCGAGATGATCAATGAGGTGCTCGACGTCATGGTGGGACTCGCGAAAGACGGGATGACCATGATCGTCGTGACGCATGAGATGGGCTTCGCCCGAAAGGCCGCCGATCGGGTCGTCTTCATGTCCGACGGAGAGATCCTCGAGGATGCGTCGCCCGAGGAGTTCTTCACAACCCCGAAGACGGACCGGGCAAAGGACTTCCTCTCGAAGCTCATCACCTCGTAGCCGCAAGGTTTCTCGACAGCCACATCCACATGGGAAAAGGAGAAGACATGCGCAAGCGCAAGATCACCGCATTGATGGGGGCCGGGTTCGCCGCCCTCCTCGTGCTTACCGGCTGTGCCGAAGGCGCACCGGGCGCCCATGAGCCGCTCGAGTTCGAGGTGGCGAGCGACGTCGCACTCGAAGGGTCGCCCACGTACGACGCGGCCAGTCAGAGTGGCACCATCCGTGTCGGCGTCAAGGAGGACCAGCCCGGCCTCGGCTACCTGGACGCCACGACGGGCGAGCGCAGCGGGTTCGACGTCGACATCGCGCGCTGGATCGCGGCGTCGCTCGGGTTCAGCGAGGACCAGATCGAGTTCCAGGCCATCCCCTCGGCGAACCGCGAGCAGGCACTCGTCAACGGCGACATCGACTACTACGTCGGCACCTACTCGATCACCGACGAGCGCAAGACGCAGATCGACTTCGCGGGTCCGTACTACGTGACCGGCCAGGGCCTGCTCGTCCGCGCCGACTCCGACATCGCGAGCGAGGCCGACCTGGGCGCCGACACGAACGTGTGCTCGGCGACCGGATCGACCCCGATCCAGAACATCCGCGACAACTACCCCGAGGTTCCCGTCACGGAGTTCGACACGTATTCGCAGTGCGTCGAGGCGCTCACGAACAACCAGGTCGACGTCGTCACGACCGACGAGGCGATCCTGCTCGGCTACGCGGCCGAGCAGCCTGAAGACCTCAAGGTCGTCGGGGAGCCCTTTACGGAGGAGAACTACGGCATCGGCCTGCCGCTGGGCGACGACGCCCTGCGCACGTTCATCAACGACACGCTCGAGAACGGCGGCGAGACCTGGCAGGAGATCTACGACCACAACCTCGGCGCCACCGGCGTCGCAGGCGAGCAGCCGCAGGTCGACCGGTACTAGCGGTGTGCGGGCGGAGGGGGAACACGGCGCCCCTCCGCCCGCTCCTTCCGCCCACCCATCACGGAAAGGACGGCGAGCGTGTTCGACGCCATCACGAACAACCTCGACCTCTGGGGGCAGGCCATCGCCGGCACCCTCATCCTCTTCTTCGGCGGAGCCCTCATCGCGCTCGTCCTCGGCTTCATCGTCGGCGCCATGCGCGTCTCGCCGATTCCGATCGCGCGCGCCGTGGCCACGGCCTACGTGGAGCTCGTGCGCAACACGCCTCTGACGCTCGTCTTCTTCATCTTCGCGTTTGCGGTGCCGGTCATTCTTCCCCTCGGGCAGACCGACTACCTCATGCTCGGCATCTGCGCCCTCGGGCTCTACACGGCCACGTACGTCGCTGAGGTGCTGCGCTCCGGCATCAACACCGTGCCGGTGGGACAGGCCGAGGCCGCCCGTGCGATCGGCCTGCCGTTCGAGCAGGTCATGACGCTCATCGTCCTGCCGCAGGCGGCCAGGTCCGTCGTGCCCCCGATGATGAGCGTGCTCATCGCGCTGCTGAAGAACACGACGATCGCGGCGGGCTTCTCGGTGATGAACCTGGGCTCGATCCGCGCCTACATGTCCGAGCGGGGTGAGAACGCCATGGTGGTGCTCATCTGGGTCGCCGTCGTCTTCGTTGCGCTCGTCATGCTGCTCTCGTGGGCGCAGAACGCCCTCGAACGACACTGGAAGGTCGCACGATGAGCTCGTCCGTTCTCTACGACGTCCCGGGCCCCACCGCGAGGGCGCGCAACGCCGTCTTCAGCGTCGTCACGATCATCGTGGTCATCGCGCTACTCGGCTTCGTCGTCTACCGGCTGGCGGTGACGGGCCAGTTCGATGCGCAGAAGTGGTCGGCGTTCGCCTATGCCACTATCTGGACGCAGATCCTGCGGGCGCTGTGGGCGACGCTCAGCGCGTTCCTGGTCGCCGGCTTCGGGGCGGTCCTGCTCGGGTTTCTCCTCGCCGTGGCGCGGCTCAGCGACCACGCCTGGATTCGCTGGCCGGCCACGTGGATCGTCGAGGTCCTCCGGGCGGTGCCCGTGCTCATCATGATGATGCTGCTGTACTACGGCTTGCCGTATCTGGGAGTGCGGATGGAGCCGTTCTTCGCGGTCGTCATCGGACTCATCGCGTACAACGGCTCGGTGCTCGCCGAGGTGTTCCGCAGCGGCGTGCAGGCGCTCCCGCGGGGCCAGCGCGAGGCCGGCTATGCGATCGGCCTGCGCAAGTCGGGCGTGCTCATGTCTGTCCTGATGCCGCAGGCCGTGCGGGCGATGCTGCCCGTCATCATCGCGCAGCTCGTCGTGACGCTGAAGGACACGGCGCTCGGCTTCATCATCACGTACAACGAACTGTTGTACTTCGCGCGCCTGCTCGGCACGCAGAACGAGCTCGGCCGTCCCATCATCCCCGTAACGATCGTCGTGGGCGCCATCTACATCCTCGTTTGCGTGCTGCTGTCGTGGCTCGCAGTTGTGGTGCAGCGGCGTGTGTCGACATCGTCGCGGATCGCGGGCGGCGCGACGGCAGCGCAGGCGAACGTCGACGGCGCAACGACCACCGAGCTCATCGGCACGCAGCAGGCAGACGTGCCCGGCGGAGATCGCGCCGGCGTCGGCGCGACTGCCGGTGTTGGCGGCAGTGTTGCCAGCCGTGGAGGCGGTGACGCCGGCGGTGGCGGTGGCAGTGGCGGTGGCAGTGGCAGTGGCAGCGGCGGGATCAGCGGCGACGGTGATGCCGGCAAGCCGGATGCCGGCGATCCGGATGCCACCGGCAACTCCGATCGTGGTGGTCGCGGCGGCGGCCCGGCCGGCGGAACGGCGAACACGTAACCGGAGTCGCCGCGTTGTAGCGGGATGCCGTGCTACTCCCCCGCGCGCTGCGCGAAGGCAGAGGCGTACAGCACGACCGACGCGGCCGTCGAGAGATTCATCGACTCAGCGAGCCCGTAGATCGGCACGCGCACGGAGCGGTCGGCGAGCGCGACATTGTCGTCGCTCAGGCCGCGTGCCTCGTTGCCGAAGACCCACGCGGTCGGACGGGCGAGTTCGTCCTGAGAGAGCTCGGTGATCGCATCCCCCTTCACGTCGGCCGCGATCACCTGCATACCAGCCTCACGCACTCGCGCGAGCACGGCATCCAACTCGATGTCGACGGCGATGGGCAGGTGGAAGAGCGAGCCGGTCGTGGCGCGCACGACCTTGGGGTTGTAGAGGTCGACGGTGCGCCCAGTGAGGATGACGGCGTCGGCACCGGCCGCGTCGGCGGCGCGGATGATCGTGCCGGCGTTCCCCGGGTCGCGCACCTCCTCGAGGATCGCTACGAGCTTTGGCCCGGGCTCGCCATCACGGTCGTCGCCGCCCTCGGCCTGCGACGACTGGCCGAAGAGGGTTCGGATCGAGGCCGGGAACTGGCGGCACACCGCGATGACGCCCTGGGGGGTGCGCGTGTCCGCCATCGCATCGATCGCCTCTTCCGTCGCGAACTGCAGCTCGAGCTCGTGCCGGAATGCGAGGTCGCCGAGGTCGGTGTGCCGCTCGAGCGCCGTCGGCGTCACGAAGAGGTCGGTGACCAGTTCCGGCCGGCACTCGAGCGCCTCTCGGACGGCTTGCGGGCCTTCGAGCAGAAAGAGTCCGCTCGAGGTGCGCTCGGCCTTCTGCTGCAATCGGCGTACTTCGCGCACGCGCGCGTTGCGGGGGCTCTCGATCATGGCGTGCCTTTCGGGTCGACTCGGTGGGTGGCATACCCGCGTTCGTCGCGGAGAAACGACGTCGGGGCGGTCGGAAGCAGCGGGCTTCCGACCGCCCCGACGACGGTGTTGCACCGCGCGCTCACGAGTGAGCGCGGCGGCGCGAGGGCAGCCTACGCAGCAGCCTTGGGTGCCGAGGTGTCCTCGGGCAGCGCGCCCTTGGCCTGCTCGACGAGGGCCGCGAACGTCTCGGGCTCGTTGACGGCGAGCTCCGCGAGGATGCGGCGGTCGACCTCGACACCCGCGAGGCTGAGCCCCTGGATGAAGCGGTTATAGGTCAGTCCGTTGGCGCGGGCGCCGGCGTTGATGCGCTGGATCCAGAGGCGACGGAACTCGCCCTTCTTCGCGCGGCGGTCACGGTAGCTGTAGACGAGCGAGTGCGTGACCTGCTCTTTGGCCTTGCGGTACAGCCGCGACCGCTGGCCGCGGTAACCGGATGCGCGCTCGAGAATGACGCGGCGCTTTTTCTTTGCGTTGACGGAACGCTTGACACGTGCCATGAGGTGTTACTCCTTGAACGTTGAGACTCGTGCGCTTAGCGGCCGAGCAGCTTCTTGACGGCCTTGACGTCGGCCTTCGCGATCGTCTGGTCCTGGTTCAGGCGAGCCTTGCGGCCGGGCGCCTTCACCTCGAGGTTGTGTCGCATGCCGGCCTGCTGCTTCATGAGCTTGCCGCTACCAGTTACCTTGAAGCGCTTCTTCGTCCCCGAATGGGTCTTCTGCTTCGGCATTCGTTTCTCCTTGGTGATCGTGGTCTATTCGGCGTCTGCGCGCGCCGAGGTCTCGCTGTCCGACGGACTCGGCGTGTGCTTTGCGGCACGTGCCGCGGTCTTCGCCTCGGTCCGACGTGCCGACGCTTCGGCCTTCACATCCGACTTGGTCTTGTAGGGGCCGACGATCATGACCATGTTGCGACCGTCGATCGTGGGGTTCGACTCGACGGTGCCGTAGTCCTGGACGTCTTCCGAAAATTTCTGCAGCAACCGCACGCCCAGTTCGGGACGCGACTGCTCGCGGCCGCGGAACTGGATCATCGCCTTGACCTTGTCGCCCGACTCCAGGAACCCGATGGCACGCTTCAGCTTGGTCTCGTAGTCGTGGCTGTCGATCTTCAGACGGAAGCGCACCTCTTTGAGGACGGTGTTCGCCTGATTGCGGCGTGCTTCCTTGGCCTTCTGCTCGGTCTCGTACTTGTACTTGCCGTAGTCCATGATCTTGGCCACGGGCGGCTTCGAGTTGGGGGCAACCTCGACGAGATCGAGCTCGGCCTCCTGTGCAAGACGGAGGGCAACCTCGACCTTGACGACGCCGACCTGCTCACCGCTGGGCCCGACAAGTCGTACGTCGGTAGAGCGGATCCGGTCGTTGATGCGTGGTTCGCTGATGAGTGCTCCTAAAAATTCCGGCGGGGTGGAAACGAGTCGACATCACACCCGCCGCGAGCACGCGACGCCGTTTGCCCGAACGGTCCGGGGCGCACCGCGATGCGCGACACCGGCCCGACTCCTTCGTACCGACCTCATCGAGGTCGGCGCCACGTGCCTTGCGGCACTGTGCCCTCAACACTGCGCCTTGCGGCACTGTGCCTCGCGGCACTCCCGGCGAAAGGGGAGCTGCGGAACCCGGTAACCTGGAGCGGCTAGCGCGGGTGGGACGAATCCTCTTTGTCTCCGGTGTCCGCAGGACAGACACCGCCCGAAAGTTTAGCACGAGATTGCGATCCCCAGGAGTGCCGTGACGAATCCCGAGCCCACCGACAACGTACCGGGCGCCGATCTTCCAGAGAACGTCGTCGAAGCAGCGCTCCGCGACATCGGTGACGTGCCGGCCGTTGAGCTGATCTCGACGATGTCGGTGCACCTCATGAGCGCGGCGGCCGTGAAATGCGGGCTCGGAGACGAACTCGGCGACGACGAGAAGGACCTCGACGAGGCCCGCAAGCTCATCAGTGCCCTTGCAGGACTGCTCACGGCGTCGCTCCCTTACCTGGGCGACCATCACGCGCGTCCGCTGCGGGACGGACTGAAGGCCGTGCAACTCGCGTTCCGTGAAGCGTCCACGCACCCCGACCCCATCGGCAAGGGTCCTGGCGAAGACCTCACGGGACCGGTTTTCGGCTAGGACCGGGACGGGCGTCGCCTGTCCTCGCGCCCGCCGCTTCGTGTCAGAAGCGTGACGCCAGCAGCACTCCGGCAGCTCGGACGAGACGTGTCGATCGCCCCGAGCGCGCTCGGATGAAGCCGCCGGTGTTTTCAATTCGCGCGAGTGCCGAGTCTCGGCGAATCAGCCCTTACGGCGTCGGCTGAACCACGCGCGCATCCCGCTCGGCCGCCCCTGCGTTCCCTCGGACGAGGGCGCGCCCGTCCTGTTGCCGACACCATCGCCCGCCCGGTCGTCGACCTTTTCACTCGCGAGCACAACCGCGAGCGAGTCGACGAGCTCGATCACTTCGGGGGACGCCGACCACCGCTCGTTCACGCGGCCGACCGCCGCGCGCACGACATCTTGCGAGCATCCGGTCTCGAATACGAGCGAAACGCGAAGCTCGGCACCCTCGAGTCGTCCAGGCGCGCACCCCGGGGCGATCTCAATGCGACGCACGTGCGGCTCTCGGGAGATGCCTTCCGCAAGTGCCTTCGCGACTGCCGTGTTGGTGAGGGCGGGCGCCCATTCGCTCCCCTTGGCGACGGCCCACACCGCCGGGCGTCGCATGCCGAACTCGCCCTCGCTGCCCGGATCGACGATCACGAGGTCGGTGCGCTCATCGACTGCCGCGACCGCTGCCGCGCGGAAGTCCGTCGGCACCGGCCGCGCCTTCGCATTCCACGCCTTCATGGCATCCATAGACGTGAACACGGGGAGCACCGTTCGTCCGTCCGGCCCGGCCACCGTGACAATGGAGAGGTCGGCCGACTTGTCGACGGTCACACCCTCGGCATTCTGACCCGTCTCACCCAGCTCAGCGATCAGCGGGATGAGCACTCGGCTTTCGCGAAGCGCTTCGACCACATCGGGCTCGCCGTCCTCCCCCGCCCGGAACCGGGCCATCGCCGCCGCGACGGCGGGCGGGGTCATGCCGTCGTCGTCGGCGAATGGATTCGCGTCAAAGCTGCGGCCCGCCCAGGGCTGACCCGCCGAGTCGCCGTGCGACGGACGGAAGTGCTCGGGCCGCTGCGCCACGATGCCCGCTACGCCCCCGCCACGTCGAGCGCCTGCGCGAGCGTGAACTCGCCCGCGTACAGGGCCTTGCCGATGATGGCGCCCTCGAGCCCGAGTGGCGCGAGTTCGCGGAGTGCCGCGATGTCGTCGAGCGAGGAAACGCCGCCGGAAGCGATGACGGGCCGGTCGGTGCGCTTGCAGACCGCGGTCAGCAGCTCGAGGTTAGGGCCCTTCAGCGTGCCGTCTTTCGTGACGTCCGTGACCACGTAGCGGGCGCACGACGCGGCCTCAAGGCGGTGGAGCACCTCCCAGAGGTCGCCGCCCTCTTCCGTCCAGCCGCGGGCGGCGAGCGTGGTGCCGCGCACATCGAGTCCCACGGCGATGAGCGAGCCGTAGCGGGCGATGACGTTGGCCGCCCACTCGGGGTTCTCGAGTGCGGCCGTGCCCAGATTGACGCGCTTGGCGCCGGCGTCGATGACGCGCCCGAGGGATTTGTCATCGCGGACGCCTCCCGACATTTCGATCTTGACCCGTTGGCCGACCGCGCGAACGATGCGACGGATCGTGTGGGCATTGTTGCCGCGGCCGAACGCGGCGTCGAGATCGACGAGGTGCAGCCACGTCGCCCCTTGCTCGGCGAACGCCTCCGCGGCCTCGACCGGATCGCCGTAGCTGGTAGCGGAGTCGGCCTCGCCCTGAACGAGCCGGACGGCCTTGCCGTTGACGAGATCGATCGCAGGAAAAAGCACGAGGGACGTCGAGGTGTTGAACTCGCTCACTGGGTGTTCCTTGTCATGGTGGTCCGGTCGTGACGTGGGTCGCCGCATGGCGGATGCTCCGCTCGACGACCCCGTCGGGGCATGTCAGAGCGTGCTGATCCAGTTGCGCAGCAGCGCGATGCCGGCGTTGCCGGACTTCTCTGGGTGGAACTGGGTTGCGCACAGGGGCCCGTTCTCGACGGCCGCGACAAAGGTCTCGCCGTGGGTGGCACGCGTCACGTGCACGGGCCGCGCCTTGGCGTGGGGCTCGAGGTCGACGGAGTGTGCTGCGTAGGAGTGCACGAAGTAGAACCGCTCGTCGCGGATGCCGCGGAACAGGACCGAGTCTTCGGGCGCATCGACGGTGTTCCAGCCCATGTGCGGCAGCACGGTCGACTGCAGCTCGGTCACCTCGCCCGGCCACTCGCCGAGGCCTTCGGAATCGACCCCGCCCTCGACGCCACGGTCGAAGAGCACCTGCATGCCGACGCAGATGCCGAGCACGGGCCGTCCACCAGCGAGGCGGAGGTCGATGATGCTACCGATCCCGTGCTCGTTCACCGCCGCCATGACGTGGCTGAACGAACCGACGCCGGGCACGACGAGGCCGTCGGCGGCCAGCGCCTTGTCGCGGTCACCGGTCAGTTCGACCCGCGCGCCCGCAGCCTCCAGCGCCTTCACGGCCGAGTGCACATTGCCCGATCCGTAATCGACGACCACGACCCACGGCCGCGTTCCATCGGCCGTTCGCGCAGCGGTCGCCTGCGGCGTGGTGCTCCCGGCTAGAGGGTCGGTCACAACGCCCCCTTCGTCGACGGCACGCCCTCGACCTCGGGATCGAGGCGCTTCGCGGCACGGAAGGCGCGCGCGAAGGCCTTGAACTCCGCCTCGGCGATGTGGTGGGGGTCGCGCCCCCGCAGCACATCGACGTGCACGGTGAGGCCGGCGTGGAAGGTGATGGCCTCGAAGACGTGCCGGACCATGCTGCCGGTGAAGTGGCCGCCGATGAGGTGGTGCGTGAACGCCTCCGACTCGCCCGTGTGGACGAGGAACGGGCGGCCGGAGATGTCGACGACGGCACGGACGAGCGCCTCGTCGAGCGGCACGAGAGCGTCGCCGAATCGGGAGATCCCCGACTTGTCGCCGAGTGCTTCGCGGATCGACTGCCCCAGCACGATCGCGGTGTCTTCGACGGTGTGGTGCACGTCGATCTCGGTGTCACCCGACGCCCGCACCGTGAGGTCGCTCAACGAGTGCTTTGCGAAGGCGGTGAGCATGTGGTCGAAGAACGGCACGGTCGTCTGGATGTCACCAGCACCCGTGCCGTCGAGGTCGATGCGCAGGCTCACCTTCGACTCGCTCGTGGCGCGCTCGACGGTTGCGACGCGAGGGGCTGTGCTCATGCGATCCACCCTAGGCGTTCTCTGGGGCATTGATGGCGGACAGGAGGGCTGCCGGACGCGGCGTGCCCGGGTACTCGGCCAGGGCACTGAGGAACTCGGTCGTCTCGACGGGGGTGCCCGCGGATACGCGGATGGTGCCGGGGATGCCGACGTCGCGGATCAGGATGTCGCGCTCGAGACAGTGCTCGAACAGTGCCTGCGGGTCGTCGACGCCGGCGACAAGCACGAAGTTGGCCTCGGAGGGGTACGGGCGGAAACCGGCCTCTTCGAAAGCAAGAACGAGTCGGTCCCGCTGCTGTCGAATCACGTCGACCTGGGCGAGCATGATGTCCGTGCAGTCGAGCGCGGCCGACGCGGCCGCCTGGGTCAGCGCCGAGAGGTGGTAGGGCAACCGCACGAGGCGGACGGCATCGATGAGCGCGGGAGTCGCGGCGAGATAGCCGACCCGCGCCCCCGCGAAGGCGAACGCCTTGCTCATCGTGCGCGACACGACAAGGCGATCGCGCCCGCCAAGGAGCTCCAGCGCACTCGGCTGCCCCGCGTGCCGGAACTCGGCGTAGGCCTCATCGATGATGAGGATGCCATCGGTCTCGACGACCGCGTCATAGGCCGCGGTGATGGTCTCGAGCGGCAGCCCCGTGCCGGTCGGGTTGTTCGGTGTGCACAGCACCGTGACGGTCGGTCGCTCGCGCCGGATGGCATCCGTCGCGAGCGCCGGGGTCACCTCAAAGGCGTCGGTGCGGTTTGCGGTCACGAACTCGGCCCCGACCCCGCGAGCGAGCAGCGGATACATCGAATAGCTCGGGCTGAACGAGAGCACGCGTCGCCCTGGACCGGCGAACGCCTGCAGCAACTGCTGCATGATCTCGTTGGAGCCGTTCGCCGCCCAGACCTGGTCGGGCCCGACGACGCGGACGCCCCCCGCCGAATCGGACGCGGCCTCGAGTTCACGCGTCAGATAGACGGCGAGCTTCTCGCGAAGGCCCGTGAACTCTCGGTCGGGGTATCGGTTCAGACCGGCCAATTCACGCGCGATCGCTTCTTGGAGGTGATGCTGCACCCCGACTGGAACCTCATACGGGTTCTCGTTCACATTGATCGTCACCCTGACGGGCTGCTGCGGGGCACCGTAAGGGCTGAGGCCCCGGAGGTCCTCGCGAATCGGAAGGTCATCGAGCGTCGTCACCGAACCATCGTAGGACCGCTGCCGCGTCGCCACGGCATCGTTGGAACGCTCTTAGCGATCGGGGGGGAGCATCAACACCTGCCCCGGCTCGACGTGCGCCCCCTCGAGGCCGTTGATGCGCTTGATGTCGGCCAGCACATCGCGCACATCGCGCGTTGTGGCCGCCCCTTCAGCGATCTCCCACAGGGTCTCGCCCGCCCCGACGGTGACCTGCTCGAGCTCCGCGGCCGCGGACACGTTGGAGACGGCGGCGATGGCGGGCGGCGCTGCGAGTGCGCCGAATCCGAGCGCCACCGCGAGGATCGCGAGCCCACCGAAAAGCCGACGCCCACGAGCGGTCAGCCGCAATCCTGCCGTGGCGGACGCCGGCTTGACTGGCGCTGTACCGGCTGACGCGGAGGTCGTCGGCGCGGGGATGAGCGAAACGCTGCTGATCGACATCGGGACTCCTTCATACGTACGTGGTGTTCGAGGCGGAATCTCGGCCGGGAGATCCGACCTCGAACACCTGCTATCGAACATAGTTACCGAATATTGCTTCGTCAAGTCCCACGTCGCCGGGAATCGACCCGCGAGGTTCCGTCGAACATTTCGACGGGACACGGCGGGGTGTCACCCCCTTGCCGCGATTCCGTGCGTACACTCGGCCTGACACGGACAGTGGATCAGCACCCTCCGACATCGGGAGCGGCGCACGGACCAGGAGGCCTCAATGGCGCGACGGAGCAACGGCTCGAAGCAGGTTGAGCGCGGGCTCAGCAGCAAGCAGCAAGAGATCGTCGCCTTCATCGCGACCTCCTCGGCGCAGCGCGGGTACCCGCCGACGATGCGAGAGATCGGCGATGCGGTCGGCCTCGCCTCCCTGTCGAGCGTGACCTATCAGCTCAACCAGCTCGAGAAGCTCGGTGCGATCCGGCGCAACCCGGGTACGTCGCGCTCGCTCGAGGTACTCGTCGATGTGCCGGGCCTCGAGTCGGGTGAGCCGACGCCGACGGCGGTCGCCAGCTACGTACCGGTTGTCGGCCGCATCGCCGCGGGTATCCCCATCACCGCCGAGGAGCAGGTCGAGGACGTCTTCGCGCTTCCCCGCCAGGTGGTCGGGCACGGCGACCTCTTCTTGCTGCGGGTCGTCGGAGAATCCATGATCGACGCGGCGATCTGTGACGGCGACTGGGTGGTGGTGCGCCAGCAGCGCACCGCCGAGAACGGCGACATCGTCGCCGCCATGCTCGACGGGGAGGCCACGGTGAAGACGTTCCGCCACCGAGACGGCCACACGTGGCTTATGCCGCGCAACAGCAACTTCGAGCCCATCCTCGCGGACACCTCCGAGGTGCTCGGCAAAGTCGTCGCGGTGCTGCGAACGGTCTGACGCCCCGGCGCGTCACGAACGGAACAGGGCCGTCGCGGCCGACGAAGCTCCGGCCCCGCATGTCGCTCGAGTCGAGCCCAACGCCACCCGAGGCCGTCCCAGTTCAGCGCCGGGCAGGGTAAGCGGCGTGGTGCCCCGCGGACGGGGCGACCTCAGTCCTAGCCCGCCGCCCGGGCGTCCGGGCGATTCCGCACGAACGGCTCCGATGCCATGAGGCCGGGCACGGACTCCGGATGCTCGATGCATCCTTCGAAGAGCCCAACCTGGTCGGCGTGCAGGCGCGCGCGAACGCGAGAGGCCTCCTCGCCGTGCGAAATCGCCAGCACGGCGCCGCGATCGTGAAGATACGACACGAGGTCGCCGCGCGAGTACGGGATCACGAGGTCGAGCTCGAACTCGGGCATCGGGATGCTGTAGGCGATGCGTTCAAGCAGATCGTCGACGCCTTCGCCGGTCCGGGCCGACACGAACACCGCGTCGGGCTCGAGACCGCGCAACTCGAGCTTCTTACTCTCGTCTACGAGATCGGCCTTGTTGAAGGCGATGATCTCTGGAATGTCGCGCCCGTCGACGTCCCCGATGACCTCACGAACCGTCGCGAGCTGAGCGACGGGGTCGGGGTGCGAGGCGTCCACGACGTGCACGATGACGTCGGAGGATGCGACCTCTTCGAGGGTTGAACGGAACGCCTCAACGAGCTGGTGCGGCAGGTTGCGCACGAAGCCGACCGTGTCGGCGAGCGTATACGGGCGGCCGTCATCGGTCTCCGTGCGCCGCACGGTCGCGTCAAGGGTCGCGAACAGCTGGTTCTCGACCAAGACGCCCGCGCGGGTAACGCGATTGAGCAGACTCGACTTGCCGGCGTTGGTGTAACCGGCGATCGCGACCGAGGGCACGGCGTTGCGTTCGCGCGAGGCGCGCTTCGTGTCGCGCCCGGTCTTCATCGCCGCGATCTCGCGGCGCAGCTTGGCCATGCGCGAGTGGATGCGCCGGCGATCAAGCTCGATCTTCGTCTCACCGGGGCCGCGGGAGCCCATGCCGGATCCGGCGCCACCCACCTGTCCACCGGCCTGTCGGGACATCGACTCACCCCAACCGCGGAGGCGGGGAAGCAAGTACTCGAGCTGGGCGAGCTCGACCTGCGCCTTGCCTTCACGGCTTTTGGCGTGCTGGCTGAAGATGTCGAGAATCACGGCAGTGCGGTCGATGACCTTGACCTTGACCGCGTCTTCCAGCGCGCGACGCTGTGACGGGGCGAGTTCGGTGTCGGCGATGACCGTGTCCGCATTGCGGCTCGTCACGATCTCGGCGAGCTCCTGCACCTTGCCGCGGCCGAGATACGTGGCCGGGTCTGGGTACGGTCGGCGCTGCAGCACGCCGTCGAGCACCCGCGCACCGGCGGTTTCGGCGAGCGCGGCGAGTTCGTGCAGCGAGTTCTCGGCGTCGTCGAGGGTGCCGGCGGCGAAGACGCCGATGAGCACGACCTTTTCGAGGCGGAGCTGTCGGTATTCGACCTCGGTGACATCGTCAAGCTCCGTCGAAAGACCGTCGACGCGCTGGAGCGAACGGCGCTCCTCACGATCGAGCTGTTCGCCATCGATGTCATTGCCGTCGGCCGTGGCCTCGTTCTGCAGGGCCTGAGCAGACCCGAAGACGGTCGTGGCGGCACGGGTGCCGTCGGCGCGCGCGAGCACGCGATCAACCGCGTCGAGCGCAGCGTTGCCCGGCGCGGAGGCTTCGCGCTCTGCCGGGCTGTCGTCGGCCGCGTGTGAGCTCCGCTGCTCGTCGTCCGGCAGCGCCGGTGAATCGGTACGGGTACGGGGAATCGTCATGTTCGGGCGAGTCTACGCGCGCATCCTTGACATTCCGAGACCTTTTTGACAAGCATCGCGCAGGGCGAACGGTGGGCACCGCGCACGACCTGGTCGCTCACCGCCTCGACCGTCCTCAGGCGCGCCCGTCGCGTGAGGCGGTCGTCTGGCCGAGCTCCGCTGCTAGCGTCGGTCTGCGTGACAAGCGAGCACTATTTCTCGGCGATACCCGCCAGTCCCGACGAGCGGCGCCGCATTGACGTGTCGCTGCGCGGCCATCGCGTCGAGGTTGAAACGGCTCCCGGGACCTTCAGCTCCGAACGACTGGACCAGGGCACCCGGGTGCTGCTCGACCTCGCCCCCGCGCCCCCGCCGGAGGGTGCCGCGCTCGACCTCGGGTGTGGGTGGGGGCCGATCGCGCTCGCCTTGGCGCTCGAGTCGCCCGGGCTCGACGTGTGGGCGGTCGACGTCAATGAGCGCGCGCTCGACCTCGCGACCGCGAACGCGGCGCGAACGGGCGCCACGGGAATCCGCGCTTCGCTGCCCGATGCTGTGCCGACCGATGTCACGTTCAACGTGATCTGGTCGAACCCGCCCATCCGCGTTGGAAAACCGGTGCTCCACGGGCTGATGCGTACGTGGCTCCCGCGACTCGCGCCCGGCGGCGAGGCCTACCTCGTCGTGCAAAAGCACCTTGGAGCGGACTCGCTGCAGCGATGGCTTGCCGACGAGTTCGACCACTCGGGCGAAAGCCCGGGGTTGGATGTCTCGCGTTACGACAGTGCGAAGAACTTCCGCATCCTGAGGGTCGCGCGCCCAATGTGAGCATGCAGCGCACACCGGCGCGACTAGAACGGCGCCGGTTCGATGCCGGCATGGCCCTTGCCGATCGCCGTACGCCGATCCTCGGGCTCGCCCTGCTGGCCGTTGCCGCCCTCGCGGGGTGCGCGCCCGGCGCGGAAGCGTCCCCCTCCCCGCAGACGACGATGTACGCGGCCCCGGGTGCGACGATCCCGGTTGGCGAACCCGGAAATCTCAGCGGACAGAGCCTCGCCATCGGGCACGTCGACCACACCACGTCGGACTCCGGCGTGCCGGACCCACCGAGACGCCAGACGAGTCGGGCGTCCCGACGATCTATTGGGTAGCCCGGCCGATCCTTCGCCGTCATCCGCTCCAACCACGAGTGCCCGGCGAGCGAGCCCACCTCGATGAGTGGGGACCGGGGTGGCGAGATGTCCATCTCGTACACGCGACCCGAGGTCGCAGAAGATCACGCGTGCGATGCCGTCTTGGCGACCGTGACGGACGTCTTCGCAATTCCGGACGACTCCCTCGATCAGCTGCTGTACCTGCGCATCGGGTTCGCCGGGTTCATATTCTGCTATGACCTCGATCCCGCCGACGCCGATGGCGCGTTCGAGCCGGTCCCGGCCCCGGGCGAGACGCCGTAGGCCGCGCCGTAGGCGTGCCGCACATCCCGCCGGGGTCTGCGCATCGTCCTTGCGCGATGCTTCGCGGCTACGCCTCCGGTAGCGCGATCGCCCCGTCGAAGACGAGCTCGGCCGGCAATCGGTGAGATCGACGTGAATCGCGACGATTGAGTCTTTTCCGACGTGGCCCGTTTCCGGTAGATTCCGCGGAGTACCCCCCCCCCCCGCCGCCGCCCCCCCCCCCCCCCCCCCCCCCGAAGGAGTCTCGAGATGGATTTCACTGAACGCTTGTATGCGCTGGCGCACAAGGTTGTCGACCAACACGGTGCCATTCAAACAGAAGAAGCCACGAAGAACGCTTTTGTCATGCCCTTCATATCTACGATCCTCGGGTACGACGTCTTCAACCCGCTGGAAGTTGTGCCCGAGTTCACAGCGGATGTCGGGGTGAAGAAGGGTGAGAAGATTGACTATGCAGTCATGCGCGAGGGTGAAGTGCAGATTCTCATCGAGTGCAAGCCATCGACTTCCGACCTGAAGATCGAGCACTCATCGCAGCTTTACCGGTACTTCTCTGTCACGAACGCAAGGATTGCAATCCTTACGAACGGAATTCTCTATCACTTCTACACAGACCTCGACGCGCCAAATCGAATGGACTCACGCCCATATCTCATCCTAGATTTGGGCGAGGTGGACGACGTCATTATTCCGGAACTTTGCAAGCTCACAAAGGAGGACTTTGATCTCGACTCGGTCATCAGCGCGGCCGAGGAACTTAAGTACTTGGGAGAAATCAAGCGCGGTATTGCCGCGCAGTTCAAGGACCCGTCGGATGAGTGGGTTCGTATCCTTGCTAGTCCACTGGTTGACGGGTCTTTCACCCAGCGAGTGCGGGACCAGTTCACCCCCCTTGTGGCGAAAGCGGCGAGTCAATTCTTGACCGATCAAGTGAACGACCGCCTTAAAGTCGCCCTAGGATCGAGCGACTACCGAGTGCCACCGAACGAAGACGAGGAGATCACAAACGAAAGTCAGGCGGTGGCCGACATGGATCTCAAACATGGAGCCATCGAGACTACGGAGATCGAGCTCGAAGGCTATCACGTCGTCAAAGCGATTGCGTGTGCCACCGTTAAACCAGAACGAATCGTGCATCGCGATCAGAAATCATACTTTGCAGTTCTCCTGGATGACAACAATCGTAAACCGATTGCCCGATTGCACTTTAATCGGACACAAAAGTATATCGGAATCTTTGATGACCAGAAGACTGAGACTAGACACCCGATCGATACTCTCGACGAGATTTATCAGTTTGCGGATCAGATCCGGGCTTCCGTCGAACGATACGATGTCTAGTGGGAGTCGCCCATACACCCGGCGAACATTGACCCGCTAGTGCTGCTACGCCTCCGGCAGCGCGATCGCCCCGTCGAAGACGAGCTCGGCCGGGCCCGCGAGCGCGACGTGCTCGCCTTCCTCCGTCGCGAACATCCGCACCTGCACGAGGCCGCCAGGCACCTGCACGCTCCAATGGTTGGGCGCGTCGACTCCGGCCCAATAGCGCACCGCGAGCGCGGCCGCGACAGCTCCGGTGCCGCACGAAAGCGTCTCGCCGGAGCCGCGCTCGTGTACGCGCATGTGCACGCGGCCAACGCCGTCCTTGACGAGAGGATCGGCCGGCACGATGAACTCGACGTTGGCGCCGTTGGGCGGGACAGGGGCTACGCGGGGCTCAGGCACGAGATTCAGCTCATCGAGCTCCTCGCGCGACGACAGGGCCACAACCACGTGCGGGTTCCCCACATCGATCCCGAGTCCAGGGCGCGGCACCTCCAGACCGTCGGCTCCCACGAGCGGTTCGCCGCCGCTGAGGCGCCACCGGCCCATGTCGACCTGGAACCCGCCCGTACCGGTGCGCTGCACGTCTTTCACGCCGGCTCGGGTGCCGATCGGCAGCGTATCCCCCGGCTCGAGGTCGGCGAGGCCGCTCTCAAGGAGGAAGCGCACGAACGCACGCACGCCGTTGCCGCACATCTCTGCGATCGATCCGTCGGCGTTGTAGTAGTCCATGAACCACTCGGCGGCCGGCTCCTCGGCGAGCGTCGAGGGTCCCTCCGGGTGGTGCGACGATCGGACGGCCCGGATCAGCCCGTCGGCTCCGACGCCGAAATGGCGGTCACAGAGCGCCGCGATCTGCCCCGTGCTGAGGGGCGACGCGCCGTCCGGGTCGGACACGAGCACGAAGTCGTTCCCAGTCGCCTGAGCCTTCGTGAAGCGGATCGCAGTCATGCCGTCAATCGTATGCCCCGCGCATGCCCCCGCTGTTCGCCCGCTGCGAGCACGGCCTCGCTGACCGGTCCCCGCCGGAAGCCCGGCACGTTCTCCGAGGCAGCGCGCGACATCGGGGAACGCCTGCGAGAGCAAACCAATTGAACCTAGGTGTTCACGGACTGCAACTCGAGGATTTGAACCTGCGTCGACGTCGACGCGGATGCCGTGAGGGTTCCCGTCGAACCGTCAGTCGCGGATGTCCACGAGATCACCCAGTTGCTCGTGGCCGTGACGGTGTACATGCCTCCCGGTCGGGCCTTCGATGTCTGCGTGTATTTGTGGCCGCACGATGGTGACGAGACATTGCCGTACGCCGGCGAGTAGATACTCCCCATGCCACACGTCACCGTCGTACCGTCACCCATCGACCACGTGACCGTCGAGACCTGCGCCTCGAAGGTGATCGTCTGCCCACCGGTCGAGCCCGAATATGAGTACACGCCCCAGGACGAGGGAGAGGGATCGGCCACCCACATCCAGATGGGCAATCCCACATAGGATCGACGATGGCCCCAGTCGGAGTTCACTTTCGGCGTCATGCCGATCTGGATCGCCGCAGGCGTGAATGAGCTCACGAGCGCCGCAGCCGCCTCTGGCGCCGGGATCGGCGGCGGTGGCGGGGCGAAGCCGCCGGCGTCGGTACTGTCATCGTCAGATCCCTCGCTCCCTCCCCCACCGGATTGACCTCCAGTACACATAGTCATGCTGGCGATGTGAGGGAACGCGCACGTCCCCTCAGGCGCAGAAGCTTCTACGCAAGTCGGGATGCCCGGATATTTGCTACACAAATCGGCGGGAGGTGTTTCAGACGTTGCCGCAACCACCGAGAAGGATGGGGGAAGGAAAAAGAAGAAGACCACAATGATCACCCCAACGAGGTAGACGCACGTCATTCCCCGCTCTATCCTGCTCAACATCGGACACCGTCTGCAGGGTTGGTCGACACACCCTCGACCCTCCAGCTCGAGGATCTTGCGTTGTACCCTATTGCGTACACGTGCGAGGCGGCCTGATCGACCACAATTTTCGAGCCATCGGCCAGTGTATATGTCAACCCACTAGGGATCAGGCATCCATAGAACAGAATGTATCCCCACCTTGTGGGATCACCGAGCTCTTCCAGACCATCCTCGACAATTGTACGTGACTCGTCAATCTCGAATGAAGCGGAACCACTTCTAGATTGACCATCGGCCAGTAATTGCTCAGCAAGGTCGACATATACGGGAACGACCGCGTCTCCGGCAACCAATGCAAGATCCGACGCGTCTTGTGGATGTTCGTTAAAAATCTCTTCCTCGACAACGAAGAACGCACCCAAGGCTAACTTGGCGAGTTCGATCGCTTCCGCCTCGCTCGTCGGTGGCTCCGACTTCACCGGAATTTCGAGGGTTGCTTCTGGCGTCGGAGCCGCATCGTCCGCGCCTTCCGCTGTCGTCGTCGACGGCTCGGGCGCCGGCTCAGTCGCCGTGCAACCGGCGAGTGCAAGGCCGCTCGTTACGACGATGGCGATGACCGCGGCGGTCGTTCGACTCAGCTTTCGCATGCGCCCGAGCCACTCGTGTCGCTCAGCGCGTTGCTCGCGCCCAATCTGGCGGCAGCCGACGTGGCCGCCTTTCCACTCAACAGGTTTCGTCGCACGGTTCCCCCTCGTGTGCGGCACCGGAGACCCCAACGCGCGACATCGTGCGTTTCACGGCCCCTCACCGCGAGCATCCCCTGCGGCCGACATCATGGCAGCGAATCGGAAACTCTGGGCGAACCTTTGGCGATCCTGTGGATAACGCCGCAGCCCGGCGATCAGCTCTCGAGTCCGACGGCACGCAACGTCTGCAAGGCCGCTGCGGGATCCCCAGCGTCCAGTCGCAACGCGGTCTCATAGCGACGGAACCAGCTCACTTGGCGGCGCGCGAACTTGCGCGTGAGCGCCTGCGCCTCAGCGATGGCCGCTTCGGGCGAGAGCTGACCGCGCAGCTGTGCGATCGCCTGCGCGTAGCCGATGGCGCGCCGTGCGGTCGTGCCCAGCTCGAGACCGGCGTCGAGCAGGGCGCGCGTCTCGTCGACCAGTCCGGCCTCCCACATCCGCACCACGCGCGCGTCGAGCCGAGCCACGAGCTCGTCGCGCGGCGATTCGAGGATCGTCAGCTGCGTTGGGCGCCACCACGCATCCTGACCAGGCAACGACGCACTGAACGGCTCGCCCGTGATTGCCATCACCTCGAGCGCGCGCACGATGCGTCGCCCGTTGCGCGGTCCGATTCGCTGCGCTGCAGCGGGATCGGCATCGACCAGCCGCCGATACAGCATGCCGGGCCCGTGGTCGGCGAGCTCAGCCTCGAGTGCCCCTCGTACCTCGGGGTCGGTTCCCGGAAACTCCAGCTCGAACAGCACGCTCGCGAGGTACAGCCCCGAACCACCCACCAGGATCGGTACGACGCCACGCGCGAGCAGCCCATCGATGCATGCGCGCGCCTCCGCCTGGTACCAGGCGACCGTCGCGTCGTCGGTCACGTCGAGCACGTCGAACAGGTGGTGTGGGACACCGCGGCGCTCATCCTCCGAGACCTTTGCGGTGCCGATGTCCATGCCGCGGTACACCTGCATGGCGTCGCCGTTGACGATCTCGGCGAGCCGTCCGCGCTCGCGCAGTCGCTCGGCGATGTCGAGCGACAGCTCCGTCTTGCCGGTGCCGGTCGCCCCGGCGACCACGATGAGGGGCGGGTGCGCATCCGGAGCGGGCGAGTCCCCCACTTCAGCCTCGCGGCGCGTAGCAGCCGGCACGGGCTCGCTACACACCGACCCGAAGCGTCGGCAGGCCGAGAGAAATGCTCCCGAGGTTCACGGCACCCGCGTCGGCGGGGGCCGGGACCCCGCACGACTCGGCTTGCGCGCGGTCCCAGGCGTCGCCCGCGCGCGTGCGCCGCACATCGAGGCGCGTGCCGTCGGGCTGGTCCGCGAGCAGGTGGAACGGCGCCGCCCGCGTGATCTCGACCGTCACGACGTCGCCGGGGCGCGGCGCGACCTCGCCCTCCGGCAGGCGAAAGTGCACGAGCCGGTTGTCTTCGGCGCGGCCCGTAAGGCGCTCAGTGGCGGCGTCCTTCTTCCCCTCGTTCGTCGAGACCATAACGCGCTGGGTCGTCCCCACCATTCGCTGGTTCTCTTCGAAGCTGATCCGGTTCTGCAGCTCGACGAGCCGCTCGTACCGCTCCTGCACCACGGCCTTCGGCACCTGGTCATCCATCGTCGCGGCCGGCGTGCCGGGACGGATCGAGTACTGGAACGTGAACGCATTGGCGAACCGCGCCTGCTCGACGACCCGCAACGTGTCTTCGAAGTCTTCATCGGTCTCGCCCGGGAAGCCGACGATGATGTCAGTCGAGATGGCCGCGTGCGGCATGTGCTCGCGCACGCGATCGAGAATGCCCAGGAACTTCTTCGAACGGTACGAGCGGCGCATCGTCCGCAGAATCTGATCGGATCCCGACTGCAACGGCATGTGCAGCTGCGGCATCACATTGGGGGTCTCGGCCATCGCGAGAATCACGTCGTCGGTGAACGACGCGGGGTGCGGCGAGGTGAAGCGCACGCGCTCGAGACCCTCGACCTCGCCCGTCGCCCGCAGGAGCTTCCCGAAGGCGAATCGGTCGCCGAACTCGACGCCGTAGGAGTTGACATTCTGACCGAGGAGCGTGACCTCGATTGCGCCGTCGTCGACGAGGGCGCGCACCTCGCCCAGAATGTCGCCCGGTCGACGGTCCTTCTCCTTGCCACGGAGCGACGGCACGATGCAAAACGTGCACGTGTTGTTGCAGCCGACGGAGATCGACACCCAGCCGGCGTAGGTCGAGTCGCGCTTGGTCGGCAACGTCGACGGGAACACCTCGAGCGACTCGAGGATCTCGAGCTCGGCCGCCTCGTTGTGGCGCGCGCGCTCAAGCAGGCTCGGCAGGGACCCGACATTGTGCGTGCCGAAGACGACGTCGACCCACGGCGCCTTCTCGAGCACTGTGCCGCGGTCCTTCTGCGCAAGGCAACCGCCGACGGCGATCTGCATGCCATCGTGGTTACGCTTCGTCTCGGCGAGCTGGCCGAGGTTGCCGTACAGACGGTTGTCGGCGTTTTCACGCACGGCGCACGTGTTGATCACCACGATGTCGGGCTCGCTCTCAACCGCCGGTCGGTATCCGGCGGCGAGCAGCGATCCGGTCATCCGCTCCGAGTCGTGCACGTTCATCTGGCACCCGAGCGTGCGGACCTCGAAGGTGCGAGGAGTGCCATCCGGACGGCGCGCAGCAGGCGAGGGAGCGATGACGGTGGCGGTCTCGGACATATCCCGTAGTCTACGATGATGCGCGTCCTCGCCACATTCGGCGCAGGCACGACACGGGGGCCGAGGTCGTCGACGAGGGCAGCGACGTCTGGCCCACGCGGTCAGCATTGCCGAAGGGGAGGCATCATGCGCACCTACGACTCGCCGGCCGACACGATCCTGCCGACGTCGCGAGCGCTTCGCGAGCGCGACGCCTCCGGAGCCGCGCTCCGGCACGAAGACCTCGGAAGCGTCGTCGTCTCGAGCGACGCGCTCTATTTCGGTGCCCGCTCCGGCGAGAACGGGGTCGACGGCGTCGTCGTCCGTGTACCGTCGGGCGCCTATCGGGTCATTGCGACCGTCGCCGATGGGACCATCGGCCGCGGCCAGCTCGTGGCCGTGAGCGTGCTGCTCAGCGGCACGGCAGAAGCCCTGCGCGGAACGTTGCCGGCCGCGGCGTTCTGGCACGAGGCGCCCGGCGAGCTGCCGCTCATCGCCGGCACCGAGATTGCCGTGTCGGATGCTGCGGTGCGGGACCAGTACCGCGACCCGTCGTGGCCCTGGGACGGCTGGTTGCGTGAAGTCGTGGATCCCGAACTCGCCGCCGCCCGCGGCAATGGGCGCGCCGGCATCGCCGTCGCGTATCCGGGCCGCGATGACGCGCTCATCATGGCCGGCCCCATCGCCGGCGACACCGCGCTCTTCGCCGGGTTCGACGAGGCGCGCCGGCCAACGGCACTCCACCTCGAGGCGCTCCCCGCCGTCGAAGTGGCTCACGATGCTCCCCCGCCGTGGGTGACGCAGGCCCCTTCGTTCGCCCCCGTCGATCCCAACGCGGAACAGCCCGCCTCCGCCTCCGTCGGTGCATCCGACGCGCCGTTCGGTGCCGCGCCGAAGGGGAACGTTCCACACGGCGAGGACCCGCTGGCGCAGTCGTCACACGGGCAGTCGCCGTCACCCTTCGGAACGCCGCCGCCGTCGCCCTTCGGGGTGCCGCCGGTCGCATTCCCGGGCGTACCGGCTGATCACGGCGACCAGTCGTTCCGTCCCGACGTCGACCCCGACGCCTTGGCCGGAGTTCCTGACGGCGGCCACGAGGACGCGCCCATCTCGGCCACACCACTCGGGTCGCTCACCGGGGAGCAGCATCCGGTGTCAACCGACACGCCCCCGGCAGGCAAGCCCGTGACCGCCGCCCACTCCCCCCGTGTCGAGCAATCGTCGGAGGACAGCCCGCCCGTGTTCGGGTTGCGCAGTCAGGCGATGCCGCCCGCGCCAACCTCGCAGCCGGCGCGGGGGCCCGAGTCGGATCCCGTCGTCAGGCTCATCGTCAGCGACGCAACATCGGGCGTCGAGGCCGCCGAACGCCACGATACCGAGAGGGCGATTCCTCTTCTCATCAAGGTGACGGACGCGCTCGCGGCCGGCGAGGCATCGCGCCCCGGTGTCCTCCCCGCGCTCGAAGCCGCGTCGCTCAACGGCGCGCAGCTGGTCGACTCGCTCGTCGACGCCCTGCTCACCGCACGGCGGGGCTCGGAGGCGATCAACCGGCTCGCGTACGCCCTCGACAGCAGTTCCCTGCGGGGCGAGGGCGAGGAAACCGTGCACCTTCGCCATCGCCTCGGCGAGCTACAACTGCGGGCAGGCGCGCTGGAAGACGCTACCGCGACGCTCGAGCGTGCGCGTTCGGAGGCCGATGCCCTCGCCTCGACGTCCGACCCCGGCGCACGCGATACCGCGGATGCCGGCCGGAACTACCTCGCGCACATCACCTACGATCTCGCGACGACGCAGCTGCGGGCCGGCAACGCCGGCCCGGCCGCTGAGCTCGCCCTCGACGCGATGCGCACCTTCGAGGCCTTGCGCGTCGCGCGCATGGCTGGACGCGGCGCGTTCCTTGCCGCGAGCGCCTACGACCAGCTCGGGCACCAAGCATCGAGGCAACAGGCATTCGCCGAGGCGGAGCGCATCTTCCGCGAGGGCCGGGAGCTCGACGGCCTTGGCACCGCGCTCGGGTACTTGGGCGAAGCCGACGCACTGCGCGGCGACTACCTGCCCGCCATCATCAAGTTCGAGCAGGCGCGGGCGGCCCTTGAGGAGGCCGGCGAACTCCGCAGTGCCGCAGTCGCGGCCGAGAACGAGGCCGTCTGCTACGACTACCTGGGCCGCCACGACGAAGCCGGCGAGCTCCGCAGATCTGCCGCCTCGCTCGCAGGGCGTGCGGGAGCGACAGCCGGCGCCTGACGAGGCGGATGCCGACGGGCACCAGCGGAGTTCGCCCGCGACGCCCGCATGCTCCGTCCGGCAGAAGCTTCGCGCGGCCGGCCCGCGCCGCTCGGCGGACCGAGGCAGCCCACGTCGATTACTCGTCCGCGTTGCCGAAATAGACGCCGCTCACGCCTGGCCGGGCGGTCCCACGGGTCGGCCCCGGGGTCCCCGGGCGATCGAGCGCGTCGAGCGCGTCGTTGGCTGCGATGAGGGCGACACCGGAACCGAATCCGCGCCGCTGCAGGAATCCCATGAGGCGACGCATCGCCGTGTCGCGGTCGTGGCCTCGCAGGCGCTCGGCACGCGATGCGGCGAGACTCGCGGCGCGATTGAACTCATCGTCGCGTTCGCGGCCCTCGAGCGCCTCGGCAATGACGTCATCGTCGAGAAGTCGGTGGCGCAGCTCACGCCGAACGCCCTCGATGCCCTTCCCTTTGCGGTCGAGGAGCTTGTCGGCGAGGGTCTCGGCCATGCGCACGTCGTCGACGTAGCCGAGGTCCGCGAGCCTGTCGAGCAGCCCCTCGACCGACTCGTCGTCAAGCAGATCGTCGCTCGCCAACTCACGTCTGAGCTCCTCGCGGGAGCGATCAGCGCGACGAAGTCGGCGGAGAATGCGGTGCTCGGCCGCCTCGACGGCCTCTTCTGTCGTTAGGGTCAGTGGCGCCTCGCCATCCGCTGCTTCGACGTCACGACGGTCTGTCGATGCCCGAGCGGCCCGGGCGCGGGCATCTCGAATCGCGTTCGGCTGGCGTGCTGCGGGATCGTCGCCAGGCGTCGTCGCACGTTCGCCGCGCGTCGGGGATGGCACTCGCAGCAGCCCCGGGTGTGGCTCCGACTCGGCAGCGGCAGCGGGGGCGGCCACCTCCTCGCGGCGGCGGTCAACCTGTCGCGCGATGAATCGCTCCGCGGTATCGGCGCTCGGCCCCGCACCAGGGCCTCGACGCGAGTCACCGGCGCCGAAGACAGCCGTGACGCTCGGCGCTGCCTGCGCACGAGGCTCGCCTGAACCGGCCGAGGGACCGGGCTCCTCGCTCAGCGTGGAACACGTCGTGGCCTCGGCCCCTGCGGGCTCGGTCTCGCCGTCACCGCGCTCGCGCGCCTCCCTGCTGCCGCGCTCCCCTGCCGCCGAGTTCGCCGGGGCCGATGCGGGGGTCAGGCGCCATGCCGAGAGATCGGTGACTCGAGCGAGGTGTTCGTCGTGCGGTTCGTCGTTGCTCGTGGTCATCCCCGTGCTCCTTTCGCCGTCGCGGTCACGTCGGTCGAACGAGACCTGCGCAGGGTGGGCGAGGCGGGGCGGCCGCGAGCGTGGGATTCGCGACCGCCCCGCGGTCATATTGGCGCCGCGGTGGACACCACGCTGGGTTACGCCCCGCGACGCTGCTCGAGGGACTCGAGGTTCGCTAGCCCAGGAGCCGCCTGTGCCTTGCCCGCGGCCTTCGCGCCGCGACCCGGTGCTCCGACCGGCGCGTCGACCCCCGGCGGCTCGGCCTCGCCCGTGGCGTCGGCGTCGGTGGCACCGCCGATGCCGAGCTTCCCGAGAATCTTGCGCTCGATCTCATCGGCGATGTCCGGGTTGTTGAGCAGGAAGTTGCGGGCGTTTTCCTTCCCCTGTCCGAGCTGCTCACCGTCGTACGTGTACCAGGCGCCCGACTTCTTGACGATGGCGTGTTCGACGCCGAAGTCGATGAGCGAGCCTTCGCGCGAGATGCCGATGCCGTACAGGATGTCGAACTCGGCCTGCTTGAAGGGAGGGGCCATCTTGTTCTTGACGACCTTGACTCGCGTGCGGTTACCGACCGCCTCGGTACCGTCTTTCAAGGTCTCGATGCGACGGATGTCGAGTCGCACTGAGGCGTAGAACTTCAGCGCCTTGCCGCCCGACGTGGTCTCGGGGCTGCCGAAGAACACTCCGACCTTCTCGCGAAGCTGGTTGATGAAGATCGCCGTGGTCTTGGTCTGGTTGACGCCACCCGTGAGCTTGCGGAGCGCCTGCGACATGAGCCGTGCCTGCAGGCCGACGTGCGCGTCGCCCATCTCGCCCTCGATCTCGGCTCGGGGCACGAGCGCTGCGACCGAGTCGATCACGACGAGGTCGACCGACCCGGAGCGGATGAGCATGTCGGTGATCTCGAGTGCCTGCTCACCGGTGTCGGGCTGCGCGACGAGCAGCGAGTCGATGTCGACGCCGAGCTTGTGCGCGTAGTCGGGGTCGAGCGCGTGCTCGGCGTCGATGAACGCGGCGATGCCGCCGTTCCGCTGCGCGTTGGCGATCGCGTGCAGCGTGAGCGTGGTCTTTCCCGACGACTCCGGGCCGTAGATCTCGACGATGCGGCCGCGCGGAAGACCGCCGATGCCGAGCGCCACGTCGAGCGCGATCGAGCCTGTCGGGATGGTGTCGACTGGCGCGCGGGTGTCGCTGCCCAGCCGCATGACCGAGCCTTTTCCGAACTGACGGTCGATCTGTGCGAGCGCGGCATCGAGTGCCTTTTCGCGGTCTGCAGGTGCTGGCATGAGCGGTGTCCTTTCACACTGTGTTGGTCGCCCAAAGGCTGTCGCTCTTCCGCACCGTGCATGGCCGGTGCTGACATTCGACAGGGCGTCGGGTGATCTGTCTTCGCTCACGCTAGACAGACCCTCCGACATTGCGTCGGAGTCGAAGCGCCGCCTGTGGATGGATGCGTTTCGAACCGCACTGCACAAGCTACGCGCTTCGAAGAACTTTTCGACCATTCGTTCGGCGTGTCGAGGTTCATCAGCACGAATGAGCGTTACTGGCCGCTGGATTCTCGCCTGCTACGAACGCTTCGGGTCGAGCCGGCCGGCACCGTAATGCCGCTCGGGAGGGACGTCCATTTCGCGACAGAGGGCGAACCACACCTCACGCGGCGGGACACCGTCGCGCAGCGCGGCCGCACCCGTCCGATGCCCAACGCCGCCGAGCGCGAGGTCGCGAAGCAGCGACGTCCCGTAGACGTCCCCGAACTCCTCGGTGACCGCTCGATCGAACTCACTCCGACGCATCCGGAAAGCGTACGCGCTCACACGGGCCCGGAAACACCACGCCCGCACAGGCAGGCCGACGTCGGTCGGCGGATGGGGCGAGGGGTCCGGTGCCCCCGACAGCAGCGAGGTCCGCACCGGATCGGTGCGGACCTCGCTGGGAAGTCGATGCATGGGCCGGAGCCCAACCCGCGGGCTACGAAGCCCAGCTGGCCAGGCGGCCTTCGACCTGCCGAACCATCTCGTCGGGCACGGTGTCGGGGATGGCCGTCGATTGGGTGGCGATCGGCAGACCCTCATGCACCAGCAGGCGATCGCTCACCTGGCGGTAGATGGTCGACAGCGGCGTATCAAGGGCTTCGGCCACCGATGCCAGGATCTCGCTCGAGGCCTCCTTCTGGCCGCGCTCGACCTCGCTGAGGTAGCCGAGCGCAACAGAGGCGCGGCCGGCGACCTGACGGAGCGTGCGCCCTTTCCGGACACGGACATCCCGAAGTACCTCACCGATTTCGCGTCGTGCAAGGACCATTTCGAGACCTCCTTTCTGCAGTGTGCTGAGTACTGTACCCCACCCGTTCATTGCGGAACGGACGGAACATGAGTCATAACGACGCAAGTTGCTGTTCTATTCCCACGCCGATTGCGGCTCGCCGCCCGGGCGAACGTCGGCACCGCCCGGGCGACATCGCTGCCGCCGGGGTGCAAACCGCGCCAACCTCAGTGACACTATTCTGCCCCGTCGGACCGCCCCAGGGCTGGCAATCACCCCGAGGGCACCTCGGCACCCGCCATACGTGCCGCGCTATCGAGTTCGAGCCACGAGGTGCTCGGCGACGTTGTAGACGGCGGCCTCGACGGTCGCCGTGCGCACCCGGTCGCGGCTTGCAAGAGCGTCGGCCACGTCGACGAGCCGGGAGAAGTCGAGCCGGATCACCTGCTCGCCGAAAATCGAGTCGATACCGATGAACACGAGACCTGCGGCCTTGCCATCCTGGGCGTCCGGCCCCGCGACACCCGTCGTCGCCACCCCGATGTCCGGGCTGCCCCCGTCGCGACTCGTCGCCTCGCGCACGCCCTTCGCCATCGCGAGCGCCGTCTCGGGCGAGACCGCGCCGAACCGTTCGAGCACCGATTCCGGAACGCCGAGGAGCCGATGCTTGAGCTCGGTCTGATAAGCGACGATCCCGCCCTGCAGCGACGCCGAGATGCCAGGAACCTTCGCCAGCTCGCCCGTGAGCAGACCGCCGGTCAGCGACTCGGCGACGGCGATCGTCAGCTCGGCGTCAAGGAGTACGGTCGCGAGCTCGATGGTCTGCGGCAGAGGTGCGCTCATGAGTTTCCCTTCGTCGCCCGCCTCGGACGATACGCCTGCCACAGATAGTCCGCACCCGACACGACCGTGAGCACGAAGGCGATCGCCATGAGCGCGGTATTGATCCAGTGCATCGGTTCGCCCACGAGCGACCACAGCGGCAGCAGCGCTGCCGACAACGCGATCGCCTGCATCAGCGTTTTGGCCTTGCCGCCGCGGCCAGCGGGCAGCACGACCCGCCGCGCCTCGACGAGCCGCCACACGGTGATGCCGATCTCGCGCACGAGGATCACGATCGTCACCCACCACGGCAGCTCACCCAGGACCGACAGGGTCACGAAGGCCGCGCCCGTCAACGCCTTGTCCGCAATCGGATCCAAGAGCTTGCCGAGGTCGGTGACGAGGTCGCGCGAACGCGCCAGATAGCCGTCGAGGCTGTCGGTCGCGATCCCGGTGATGAAGATGACGGCAGCCACCCAGCGCAGCGCGCCGTCCTGCCCGCCGTCGGCCACCAGCATCCACACGAACACCGGTACGAGCAGCAATCGGGCGAGCGTGATCAGATTCGGCACGGCAAACGGGCTCGCGGGGCCCTGCCCGGCATTGAACACTCTGCCGCTCATCCGCTCTACCGCTCTCGTCTCATCCCCGTTCGCCCTCCTCGGCGCCCGCGGGATGCCGCGATGCGTCGAGACCGCCTGACACTACCGCGCGATCGGCACGTCGCGCGATGCCGCCCGTCACGGCACGTCAGTCGCGGCCGGTGAGGGCCCAGGCGTCTTCGCTGTCGGACGCCTCGACCTCTCCGACGCCATCGTATTGCGCCGCGACGGCATCGAGCGGGTCACGCTCGGCACCGGCCGGCCCGCCCTGCGCGCCCGAGGCCTCGGGGGAATCCTGTCCCCGCATCCGCGCCAGCATGCCCGGCAGCTCTTCTGCCGTGATCAGCACGTCGCGGGCCTTCGAGCCCTCCGACGGACCGACGACGCCGCGCGACTCCATGAGATCCATGAGCCGGCCGGCCTTGGCAAAACCCACGCGCAGCTTGCGCTGCAGCATCGAGGTCGAGCCGAACTGCGTCGTGACCACGAGCTCCGTCGCCGCGAGCAGCAGTTCGAGGTCGTCGCCGATGTCGGAGTCGATCTCCTTCTTCTCGATGACCGCTGCCACGTCGGCCCGGTACTCCGGCTCCGCCTGCCCCTTGACGTGCCGCACCACCGCGGTGATCTCGTTGTCGTTGACCCAGGCGCCCTGCACGCGCATCGCCTTCGAGGCACCTGCCGGGTTGAACAGTCCATCACCCTGGCCGATGAGCGATTCGGCGCCGACCTGGTCGAGGATGACCCGGGAGTCGGTCGAGCTCGTGACCGCGAAGGCGAGCCGCGAGGGAACGTTCGCCTTGATGAGGCCCGTCACGACGTCGACCGACGGGCGCTGGGTGGCGAGAACGAGGTGGATGCCGGCGGCGCGCGCCAGCTGCGTGATGCGCACGATCGAGTCCTCGACATCGCGCGGGGCGACCATCATGAGCTCTGCCAGCTCGTCGACCACGACGAGGAGGTACGGGTACGGCTTGAGGCGTCGCTTCGATCCCTCAGGCAGGATGATCCCGCCCGAGCGCACGGCGGCGTTGAAGTCGTCCACGTGCCTGAAGCCGAAGCTCTCGAGGTCGTCGTAGCGCATCTCCATCTCTTTCACGACCCACTGCAGCGCCTCTGCGGCCTTCTTGGGGTTCGTGATGATCGGCGTGATGAGGTGCGGCACGCCCGCGTACGGGGTGAGCTCGACCCGCTTCGGGTCGACGAGCACCATGCGCACCTCGCTCGGCTTCGAGCGCATGAGCAGCGACACGATCATGGAGTTCACGAAGCTCGACTTTCCCGAGCCGGTCGAACCGGCGACCAGGAGGTGCGGCATCTTGGCGAGATTGGCGACGACATAGCCGCCCTCGACGTCCTTGCCGACGCCGATCGTCATGGGGTGCGTTGACGCGAGCGCCTTCTTCGACTCCAGCACGTCACCGAGCGAGACGATCTCGCGGTCGGCATTCGGAATCTCGACGCCGATGGCGCTCTTGCCGGGGATCGGCGAGAGGATGCGCACCTGGTTGCTCTTGACGGCGTAGGCGATGTTCTTCGACAGCTGCGTGACCCGCTCGACCTTCACGCCGGGCCCGACTTCGACCTCATAGCGCGTGACGGTCGGGCCGCGCGAGAATCCGGTGACCTTGGCGTCCACCTTGAACTGGGCGAACGTCGTGTCGAGCGCCTCCATGATCGTGTCGTTCGCCTCGGTGCGCGACTTCGCCGGGGTGCCCTTCGAGAGCATCGTCGCGGTCGGCAGGCGGTACGGGTTCTCGCCGTCGGCGTCACGCGAGTCCCATGCGGCCTCGGCGGGCTGCGTCGCCTCCGACTCGGTATCGGTCTCGACCGCCTCGGGCGAAGGTGCCGGCTCATCGTGGGCGCCGTGGCCCGTCACGACGGGCGCGGTGGCGGGTGTTCCACTCCCGCCCGCGAGACCCGGTGCGGCCTCGCCGTCGTGGTCGGCATCGGCGCGCATGCCCGTCACGCCACCGACCTCGTCGGGCGACTCGACGCCGAAGAGGTCGAGCTGGTCGGTGGAGCTGTCCTCCTCCGCCGCCCGGTTGGCGGCGTTCGGCAGCACCGTGGTCGCGTTGGCTTCGGTCGCGCTGCCCCGGCCCTTGCCGGCGCGACCACGATCGGAAGCGCCGGATGCGGATCCGTCGCCCACCGCATCCGCGCCGAACAGCTTCGAGAGGCCGTCATCGGTGCCGCGCGCAGCGCCCTCGTCGACGACGGGGCTGTCGAAGGCGGGGTCGACTTCGCGACCAGTCGCGTTACGCCGCCACCAGGGCAGACCGCCATCGTCGGTTCCCTCGGCAGCGGCCGTGCGGGCCTCGCCGTCGAGCAAGCCGCCCTCGCCGGCGCCCGTACGGGCGCCGCGGGCGTGGGCCGCGGCGTCCGGCTCGATGCCGAACAGCCAGGCCCACAGCTCGCGCAGGCGCTCGCCGACCCGGAGCGGCGGCGTCTTCGTGATGACGAAGAGCGACAGCACAACGAAGAGCACCGCGATGATCGTGGCGCCGATCGCGGTCGTCAGGAACACAAGCGGTGCCCCGAACATCCACCCGAAGACCCCGCCGGCCGTCGCGAGGGCGGGCATGCCCTCGGCGGGTGCCGGCTGCTCGTTGGAGACGTGGGCCAGGGTCGCGGCCGCACTGATGCCGATGAAGAGCCCGGTCGCGATGCGGCCGTTGTCGTCCATCGACGCGGGGTGCCGGAAGAGCCAGAGCGCGAAGCCCGCGAGGATGACCGGCAGGGCGTAAGCGACCTGGCCGAACAGCCCGCCGAACGTGTAGGCGTTGACGGCCTGCGCCGCGGGCTCATGCGGCAGGAACCACACCATAACCGCGCCGCAGACGGCGAACAACAGCAGCACGAGCGGGAACCCGTCGCGACGGTCCTCGTCGGCGACGCGCTCGGGGCCCACGGCACGAGCCGCTCCGCCGACCGCGTGCGCGATACCCAACCACACGCGCTGCGCGACTCCCGGCGCGGACGCACGCTGGGCCTCGGGGAGCTTCTTCGTGCGTGGCGATGACGAAGTCGCCCCGCCCCGCGTCGAGCTCGACGCACGGCGTTTGGCGGAGGCTCCCGCGGCGGCGCTCTGTCGCTTAGGCGTGGTCGTTGGCATACCGTCACGTTAGTCACATGGGCAACGCCAGTCACGCACCTGGCGCGGGTGTCGCCCGGATCGGTCGCCGTGCCGGATGAAAGGGCAGGCGGCGAAACAGGTGCGGCTGGTGCCCCGGCGCGGAGCTGCCGCGGCGTGTCGTGCACGGGATGCACTCGGATCGACACGCCGGTCCGGCGAGCCGGATACCCCGGGCGGTCCCGTTTCCTCCGTCCCGCGGAGACAGGGCGTCAAACCGAGTGCGGCTCCTTGCCGTGCCGGGAAGATCTCACGGCGTGTCTCGCGTTCGGTGCACTCAGAATGCCAGGGGGGTCGTGTGACGGGCCCCGGCTACACGAACGCGCCGATGCCGGTCAGCTCGCGACCGACGATGAGCGCGTTGATCTCGCGGGTGCCCTCGTACGTGTACAGCGCCTCTGCGTCGGCGAAGAAGCGGCCGACATCGCGCGCGAGCGTGATGCCCTCTCCCCCGCACGTCTCGCGGGCGAGCGCGACCGTCTCACGCAACCGGTCGGCGCTCCACAGCTTCGACATGGCCGCCTGCGCCTCCGTGCGGATGCCGCGCTCGTCGAGCCCGGTCAGCGAGACTGCGAGCGCGAGCGTCGCGGTCGTGTTGCCGAGCATGCGGGCGAGCTTCTCCTGGATCAGCTGGTACGACGCGATGGGCCGCCCGAACTGCGCGCGGCCCATCGCGTAGCGGCGCGCGGCCTCGAGCGCGCCCGCCTGCATCCCCGCGGCGAACCAGACGACGTCGGCGCGCAGCGAGCCGAGTATGCGCGCGAGATCAGCGAAGGAGTCGATGCCCTGGAGCCGATCGGCCTCGCGCACCGTCACGTCGTTCAGCCGGATGTTGCTGTTGCGAACGATACGCAGGCTCATCTTGCCGGTGATCGGCTCGAGCTCCACGCCTGGCGCCGTGCGCGGCACCAGGAACACTTTCGCGCGCCCGTCGGCGGCGTCCTTCGCGACGACACCGAGCAGCTCCGAGGCATCGGCATTGCCGATCCAGCGCTTCTCCCCCGTTATGGTCCACGTCGCGTCCGGCCCGTCGCCGTGGCGTGTCGCCGTCGTCTCGAGACCGCGCGCGACATCGGACCCGTGCGCGGGCTCCGTCAGCGCGAAGCATCCGGTGAGATCGAACGACCGGATGCGCGCATCCATTTCGCGCACCTGCGTCAGCGACCCGCCCTGCCGCACCAGGGTTCGGAACATGCTGACCTGACCGCCGTAGAGCATGGCCGTGCTGAGATCGCAGCGGGCGAGCTCGAAGTTCTTGAAGCCGGTGAAGAGCGGCCGGGGATCGTCGCCGTCCCCATCGGCGAGCAACGCCGGGTCGTCCTCGAGGCGGAGGGCCGCGAGGTCGCGGCGCAGTTCGACGGGCGTGTGCGCGCGCTCCCACCAGTCGGCGAGATGCGGGCGAACGCGCTCGTCGAGGAGGGCCCGCAGCTCGGCGAGCTTCGACCGCTCGGCATCGGTGAGCGTCCCGGCGAATCCGAAGAAGTCGGCGGCCTCGTCGTCGGTCAGCGCCGCGCGGGCCGACCCAGGCGTGCCGCTCACGCCGCCCCGAGCCCGAGCAGCTTCGCGGTGTTGTCCTTCAGGATGGCCTCGAGCTTGGCCCCCTCGACCTCGAGCAGCTCGAAGTCGCGCAGCCAGCGCTCGGGCGTGAGCGCCGGGAAGTCGGAGCCGAACAGCATCTTGTGGTTGAGGTAGCTGCGCAGGGCGCGCTTGAGACCGTCACCGAAGTACTTGGGCGACCATCCGGAGAGGTCGATGTAGGCGCCAGGCTTGTGGGTCGCGACCGAGAGGGCCTCGTCCTGCCACGGCACGCTCGGGTGCGCCATGATGATCGTGAGGTCTGGGTGCCTGGCCGCGACCTCGTCGAGCAGGATCGGATTCGACAGCCCGAGCCGGAAGCCGCCCCCGCCGGGCATGCCCGCGCCCACCCCGGTCTGCCCCGTGTGCGAGAGAATCGGCAGCCCTCGCTCCTCGATCACGGAGAAGAGCGGAGCGTAGGCCGGGTCGGACGGGTCGAACGCTTGCACGGTCGGGTGGAACTTGAACCCCCGGACCCCGAGCTCGTCGGCCTGGCGGACGGCCTCCTCGATCGCCGCCTCGCCCTGCAGCGGGTCGACGCTGCCGAATGGCACGAGCACGTCGTTGTTGCGCGCGGCGCCCTCGACGATGTCGTCGATGCTGTTCGGCGCGTGATCGAGATTGGTGGTCGCGTCGACCGTGAAGACGACGGCGGCCATGCCGGCGTCACGGTAGCGCGCCGCCGTTTCATCGACGTCGATGGGCGGAGCGGAGTCGCCGAAGTAGCGGCCCATCGCCTCGATGATGCGCGTCGGCACGGCACGGCGGCCGGCCGAGTCGACCTGCACGTGCACGTGCACGTCGATGGCGCTGACGGCGGACGGATCGACGGCTGGCACGTAGCGGGTCATTGGCGCTCCTTCGTGGATGCTTCGGTGGCGTCGGCGTCGAACGCCGCGACGAGATCGCGCATTCGCCGCATGTCGATCTTGCCGTGCGGGGTACGGCCGAGGGAGTCGACGAACGCGACCAGCTTCGGTTTCTTGTAGCCGGCGATGCCTGCGTCGAGGAAAGAGGCGAGCTCGTCGCGCGTGAGTGCCGCGCCCGCTTCGAGCGCGACGACGGCGACGACGCGCTCGCCGTAGCGGCGGTCGGGCATGCCGAACACGACGGCGTCGCGCACGGCGTCGTGTTCGAGGATCGCCGCTTCGACCTCGGCGGGGAAGACTTTCTCGCCGCCCGTGTTGACGACAGAGCTGCCGCGACCGAGTAGCTCGATGGAGCCGTCGTCGAGCACCTTTGCCATGTCGCCCGGCACGACGTAGCGCAGGCCGCCGATGACCGGGAACGCTTTTCGGGTCTTCTCCTCGTCACCGTGATAGCCGCTCGGGAGCGTGCCGCGGAACGCGAGCGTTCCCGTGGCGCCGGGAGTGTCCTGCACCTCTCGCAGGTCCTCGTCGAGCACTGCCGCTCCCGGCAAAAGGCGGAACCGGCCCGGAAGGTCGTCGACCGAACGCGTCAGGTTGACGGCGAATGGCCCGCCCTCGGTCGCCGCGAGCAGGTCGAGGATCTCGAACGACCCGAGCTGGTGCAGGCCGCGCTTGACCTCCTCGCTGAAGCGCATGCCGGAGCTCATGATCGACGTCACGGTCTCGAGCTTCAGGCCGAGCTCCTCGGCCGCCTCGACGATCGGCAGGGCGACAACGTCGCCGGCCACGATGAGGCGGGTGGCGCGGTAGTCGTTCGCGAGACGCACGCCGTCGACGACGTCGAGCCGACGGCCCTCCGGGATGATGATCGAGCCGCCGATCGCGAGGGCGTTGAGCCCGTTGAACAGCGCCGTGCCATGCATGAACGGGGCGAGCGGCAGCACGGCGACGCGCGGGGTGTCGTCGCCGAGCGCGATGTCGACTGCCTCGTCGATCGTCGTCGGCGAGCGCAGGCCGAGCGACACGTAGATCGAGTAGTCCTGGATGTCCAGGATCAGCTCGGCAGGCCACACGACGGCCTTCGGCCGGCCGGTCGTTCCGCCCGTGTAGATGCGCAGCTCGCCGCCAGCCGGCGGCTCGGGCGGCAATGATCCTCCGCCCGCGACGACCTCGGCGTACGGCACCGCCTGCGATGGCGTCTCGCCGTCCCCGTCATCGACGCACACGAGCAGTGTCGGCGCGTTGGCACCCGCGAGACCCGCGGCATCCACCATGACGTCGGCGAGCGAGGACGGGAACAGCATTGCCGCCGGGCGCGAGTCGTCGATGAGCTCGGCGAGCTCGGGGGCGCGGAAGCGGAAGTTCACCAGCACGGGCGCGACGCCGCTCGCGAGGCACGCGTAGAGGCCGACGAGGTACTCGGGCCGGTTGTGCATGGCGATCATGAGGGAGTCACCCGGCCCGAGACCTGCCTCACGCAGTCTCGTCGCGAGCGCACCCGCCTCGCGGGCCAGCGTGAGGTAACTCAATTCGCGCGATCGCGTGACGACGGCGACGCGGTCGGGGTCGCGCTCGGCGATGGCCTGCCAGATCGAGGTGTAGTGCCCGTGCAAGGCTGCCTCCCGGCTAGTGCGTCGAGGGCGGACCGGAGGGCTGCGCGAGTTCGGCGAGCTGCTCGTTCCAGGCCTCGTCGATGCCCGCCGCGCTCCAGCCGCCCTCATGGTCGACAGTGCGGAGCGCCGTCGGGTGCGAGTAGAGGGTGATGCGGTCGCCCCCGATGCCGAGGGCCTGCCCCGTGACGCCCCGCGAGGCATCGCTCGCCAGCCACACGATGAGGGGCGCGACGTCGTCCGGGCTGCCGAGCGCGTGATCTCGGCGGTACTCGGCGGGGATCGGCTTGCCTGCGACGAAGTCCTCGTAGACCTGCGTGTAGGCGGGGATCGTCGCCGTCATGGGCGAGAGCGCGGTCGGGATCACGGCGTTTGCCGTGATGTTGGCACGGGCCAGCTCGAGCGACATCGTTCGGGCCATCGCGACGAGGCCGGCCTTGACCGACGCGTAGTTCGTCTGGCCGAAACTGCCGAACTGGCCGGCGGGCGAGCCGATGAGGATGATGCGACCACCCTCGCCCTGCTCGCGCATCGCGACCGCCGCAGCGCGACCGCACGTGAACGTGCCGCGCAGGTGCGTCTCGACGACGAGGTCGAAGTCGTCGTCGCTCATCTTCCACAGCACGCGGTCGCGCAGCACGCCCGCGTTGGCGACGAGCACGTCGAGACGGCCGAAATGCTCCTTCGCCGCGGCGACGAGCTCGTCGGCCGTCTCGGTCGGGCCGACCGGCGCGACGACCGCGACGGCCGTGCCCCCGGCCTGCTCGATCTCGGCGACCGTCTGCGCGGCGGTCTCACCGTTGACGTCGTTGACGACGACGGAGGCTCCTGCCGCGGCGAGGGCGAGCGCGTACGACTTCCCGAGGCTCTGGCCCGCGCCCGTGACGATGGCCACGCGGCCATCGAGGCGGATCTCACCGCTCATCGGGCGCATCCTGTCGTGAACGTGCTGACCCGGGCCTTCGCCTGCGACATGAGAGCTCCCTTGCTCGATGGATGTTCCGATAACGATGTGCGCGCGGACCATTGCGCGTCAACCGGGCTTCAGGTTACCTGAAATCGGCGCGTCGGCAAGGACGTTGTCACTGAGTGGCAATACGCTCGCTCACGCCGACACATACGCAAGGAGGCGGCATGGTCGAGGCTCCATACAACGTCTACGTCATCAAGCAGCTCGAGCTCGTCATCCGACCGCGCTTCATCGAGATCTGCGCGACGGCCGACATGACCGCGCCACAGTACACGGCACTGACCGTGCTGCGCCGGAGGCCCGGCATCACGAGCTCAGAGCTCGCGCGTCGCTCGTTCGTGCGGGCGCAGACGATGGCGACAACGCTCGAGCCGCTGCTCGATGGCGGGCTCATTCGTCGCGAGCCCGACCCGACGAACGCGAGGCGCAAGCTGCTATACATCACCGATGACGGCGTCGAAACAATCGCCCGCCTGTCTGGCCCGATCAACGACCTCGAACGCATGATCACCGACGGCTTCTCGCCCGAGGAACGCGCTCAGTTCTGCAACCTGCTGCGCCGCAGCCGCTCGAACCTCGCGGCGGCGCAGCTGCCGTCATCGACCGACGATGGGACGTAGCGGCGGGCACTGCATCACGCGCGGAACGGGAGCAAGGCGCGCGTGAGCAATGTGCGCGTCGTCACAGGCGCAGCAGCAGCCGCAGAACGCGCTCAACCTCGTGCATGACAACCATGTCGGCCCCACCGAGGCGGTGCACCGAGGTCATTGACGCGGTCGCGTGGTCGGATGCGCCTACCCTTCAGGCTCGCCAGGCCGCAGCGGCCGGGCGATGCCGGGGAACTGCTTCGCCTCGGTTCGCTCGTCGTCGCCCCACACGCGGTACGAGCCGACGCGGATGCGCCACAGCAGCCCGTCCTTCAGATCGAAGTGCCCCATGTTGGTGCACCGAAACACGTCGCCTGCCTTCAGCGGCCCGAACGTGAAGCCGTCTCGGTCGGCGAACGCCCGAAACTCGGTGTAAATCTCGAGCGCGATATGGCGCTCGTCGACCATCACGAAGTCGAGCGCGAGGAGCTCGCGGACGGCCGAGTGCAGGCCGTCATAGTGTGCGCGGATGCCATCGGATCCAACCAGTCGCCGCTTCGGCAGCTCGAGTTCGACGTCCGGGTGGTAGTACGAATGCTGGGTGTCGTAGTCGAGCCGGTTGAACGCGGCGACGTAGGTCATGACGTCTTCGGTATTCATTCGTGCCTCCGTAATGTTCCAAGGGGGCCAGCGCCCTTCGATAGGCTCAGGGACCCTTCGACAGACTCGGGGGCCTCCGACGAGGCCGACCGACTACTGCGTCAGGTCGGTCATGAGGTGTCTGATGTCGTCAAGCTCTTCAAGGTGCTCGAGCGCATCGACGGCCCGGTCGATCTGCTGCTGCGTGAGCGGGCGCGCCGCGTTGTGCCGGAACTTGTCGACGAGCTGCGCATCGTCGAGCGGCGCCGTCATGCCGTACCGCTCGGCCGTGAAGGTCTCGCCGCGGGCGAGCACCTCCACCTTGCTCGCCTCGTTGTCGGCGTAGTCGGGGTGCGGCACGACCGACACGCGGTCGGCGAACGCGGTCATACGGGGGTCGGTCAGCTTGTTCCAGTCCTGCCAGTCGGCGCCCGACCGCTCGCCGTGGGCGACCATCGCCATCATGTAGGGCGTTCCGAACTGCAGGTCGACGATGTTGTTGAGCGAGCGATCCTGGAAGAGCACGGCCTCGACTGTCGGCGACGCGTACACCGTCACGCGCTCGATCTCGTCCGGGTGCAGCCGATTGGCGCCGACGATCTCCTCGAAGCACTCGATGGCGCGGTGCAGCATCGTGCAACAGGCGTAGGCCTTGAAGCGCACCTCGTCGAAACCCCACTCCTCACCGAGACCCGGCAAGAGGTGCTCGGGGAACCAGCCACCGTAGCCGCTCATCTCGCCATACCCGTGCTCGCCGTCGTCTAGCAGGCCCACGTCACCCATGATGCCGCCCTCGGCGAGCATGATCGCGAGGATCGCGCCCGTGTTCTGCCAGCCGGCGAAGCCATACTTCGACAGGTTCCTCGGCATCGAGAAGTTGCCGCGGCTCCACGTGTTGAGCTGGCTCAGGTGACCGGCGTGCGCGAGCGCGTTGACCATCTGCGCGTCCGTCAGGCCGCGCAACCGCCCGGCCCCCGCGGCGGCGCCGAAGTTGAGGCGCGCGTACCCCTCGCGCTCGGCGTAGCGGAACACGCGCTCCCCGTCCTCTTCGACGAACCCCATGCCGCGTGGAACCGCCCTTGCCATGCGCGCCGACAGTTCCAGCGCGACGGCGGTCGCGACGACGAGCTCCCGGCCGGACGCGCCCTCGCGCTCGGCCATGCCGAGCACGGTCGGCACGATGTACGGCGGTGTGTGGCCGCCCGGCATGACGGTGTCGAAGTCGAGCAGGTTGACGAGCTGGCCGTTCGCGAACACCGCGTTCGTGATGGCTACCCGGTCGCCCGTCCCGAGGATCGAGCACTCCCCCGGCCCGCCGAGCTGCCGCGCGATGCCGATGGTCACCTTGCCAGGGTCGGTCGTCGTGGCGCCGAGCGCGCAACCAATCGAGTCGAGCAGCACCCGCTTCGTCGACCGCACCGTCGCATCCGGCAATGACTCGTACGAGGTCGAGGTGGCGAACGACGCGAGCGTGTCGATGATGGGCGTGCTCATCGAGTCGCCCCCGCCGACGCGTCACTCAGCAGGGCCGTGAGCTCGCTCAGGTCATCGAGCTGGTCGAGCCGCAGCACCGTCTCGATGACCCGCTCGGCCGTCGCGGCGCTCACGATGCCGGTCACCTCGACCTGGTGCCGGTACTTGGCGAGGATGTCATCCTCGGTCATCGGGTTCGCCTCGTCTCCCTTCGCGTACGGCTTCCACACCGTGAGCTCGCGGCCGTCGCGCAGACGCACCGTCACCTCGGCTCCACCGTCTCGACCGGCCGATATCGGCTCGATGCGCGACCTCGCGATGAGCTCGTTGATCTGCGGCGAGCGGATCATGTCCTCCGTGAAGTGCTCGATGCTCATCGCGCCGTGCAGCAGTGCCGTGCATGCCGTGTACTGGAAACTGAAGGCGGCGTCACCGTGCGGCCAGTCGCGGATCTCGTACGGCTTCGCGTAGTAGTTCTTGAGGTTCGGCGGCGTGAGCCCGATCACGACCTCGTCGACGTCCTCAGCACGCACCCCGTGCTCGTGGTGCAGCGCGAGCGCGCAGTCGATCGGCAGGTGCGTCGGCAGGCCGCTCGGATAGGGCTTGAACACGACCTCGCCGAAGTAGTGCTCGCCGAGTCCTTCCGTGAGGATGCCCGGGTTCTTGCACCCCTGCGCGAAGACCTTGTAGTAGCCGTACTCGGCGAAGAGCGGATCGCTGAGGCCGGTCCAGCCCCGCGAGGCGAGCTCAGTGGCCATGACGCCCGTGTGCGACGCGGTGCCCTGCACGAGCTTGATCGCGTGGCTGCCGTCCCAGTAGTCCTGCACCGTTCCCGCCATCATGTTCACCATGAGGCCGAAGGCATGGCGCAGCTGCTCGGCGTCAAGGCCGAGCAGACGACCGGCGACGGCCGTCGTCCCCCAGGGCACGAGCGTTCCGAGGCCGTCGGGTCCGAGATAGAACGTCCAGTCGGACGACAGGGCGACGCGGCCCGCGAGGTCGTCGCCGAGCATCGTTGCGGTCAGCACGTCGCGCCCGCCGAGGCCCCGCGACTCGGCGACCGCGAGCGCCGTCGGCACGGTGCTCGCCGAGTTGTGGGCGGGCTGACGCACGCCGTCGTGCCAGAACGTCATGACCTCGAAGTCATTGGCGCGCACCATCATCGTGTTGATGAGGGCGGCGTGGTGCACGGGCAGCTTGCCCCCGTGGCCGATGACCGTGGACTGCGGGGCTCCTCCCCAGGTCTGCAGCAGGTCGAGGAGCTCGGCGTTGCCGTCGATCGACGCGCCGCCGAAGGCGCAGCCGATCACATCGAGCACGCGCCACTTCGCGAGCTCGACGTCGGCCGCCGGCAGGTCCTCGAAACGCGTGGTCGTGAGGTGCCGCGTGATCTGATCGATCGCGCGGGGTTCGTCCGCCGGAGCGGCTCCGGTTGGGCGGATGCTGACAGTGTCGGTCATGCGGTGTCGTGTCCTTTCGGGCGAGGTGCCGACGCGGCGCTGCGTCAGTCGGGTCGCCGGATTCGGCGCAGCACGCGGGTGCGGGCCTCGCCGAACTCGGGCAGGGTCTTGGTCGTGAGCTGGTCGCGCTCGGCGCCGAGGTCGACCTGGACGACGTCGACGACCTCGGCGGGTTTGCCGGAGAGCACGACGACGCGGTCGGCGAGGTAGACGGCCTCGTCGATGTCGTGCGTCACGAGCACGAAGCTGATGCCGAGCCGGGCGCGGAGATCGAGCACGAGGTCTTCGAGGTCGAACCTGGTCTGTGCGTCGACCGACGCGAAGGGCTCGTCCATGAGGAAGATCTCGGCCTGATACGCGAGCGCTCGTGCGATGGAGGCACGCTGCTGCATGCCGCCCGAGAGCTGCCAGGGGTACTTGCGGCCGGCGCCGCCGAGTCCGACCGATTCGAGCGACCGCTCGGCCATCTCGCGCCGCTCGGATTTCTTGACGCCCTTGCTCTCGAGCGGAAAGGCCACATTCTCGCGCGTACGCATCCAGGGCAGCAGCGAGCGGCTGTAGTCCTGGAATACGACACCCATCTGCGGCACGGGCTCCGTGAGAGGCGCATCGCCGATTCGTACCTCGCCTGTCGTGGGTGCGAGGAGGCCCGCGAGGCAGCGAAGCAGCGTCGTCTTGCCGACGCCGGAGGGGCCGACGACTGAGACGATCTCGCCCGGCTCGACCGCCAGCTCGATTCCGCGGAAGATCTCGTGCGGCTCTCCGCCGGTCATGTAGGTCTTGCCGAGTCCGCTGACGGATAGCCGTGTTTGGGCGATCGCGCCCGGTGCGGGGTCGGTGGTAGATGCTGTGCTCATGTCGTCTTCTCCGTTTCGCGTGCGCGGCGCGGTGCGTCGTCACTGACGGTCGCCGCGCGATGGTTCGTCATTCGGCCGAGGCGTGGTACCAGTGCAGGGCGCGCTTCTCGATGACGAGGAAGAGCACGCTGAGCAGGTACCCCAAGAGTCCGACGAGCAGGGTGCCCATCCACGTCGACTCGGGTTGGAAGAGGCCCTTGCTGTAGTTGATGAAGTAGCCGATGCCCTCGGTGGCCCCATAGATCTCGCTCACGACCATGACCACGACGGCGACGGAGAGCGAGATGCGCATCCCCGCCATCATCTGCGGCAGTGCCGCCGGCAGCACGACCTTGAACAGCTCGAGCCGCGTGCCGATGCGGTACGACTTCACGAGGTCGCGAACGCCCGGGTCGATGGCGCGCACGCCGTCGACCGTGTTGAGCAGGACCGGCCAGATGCAGGCGAAGGCGATGGCCCAGATCTTGGGAAGGGCCGTGATTCCGAGCGCGCCGATGATGATCGGCACGAGCGCCACCTGCGGCACGGAGCGTGCGAACTGCAGGTACGGGTTGAGGATCGACCGCAGCGCGCGCGACTTGCCGATCGCGATGCCGACGACGATGCCCACCACGACGCCGAGGAAGAGGCCGGCGACGATGTTGCGCATGCTCGCCACGGTGTGGGCGATGAGGTCGCCCGTCGTCAGCTCGACGAGGAACGACTCCCAGATGCGCGAGAGCGGCGGCAGGAAGGGGTTGGTGCTCGCCGCGGAGGCGAAGTACCAGATGACGATGAGCAGAATCGGCAGCCAGGCCTGCTCGAGCAGCGCGCGGGTGCGCTGAGCCGCGAGGGTCATGATGCCCTCCCTTCGTTGTCGCCGCGGGCATTCCAGACGATCACGCGGTCTTCGAACCACTGCAGCAGGCTGTTGAGCGTGAGCCCGAGCAGTCCGGCGTAGATGACGTAGGCGAGGGCGATGCTGGGCGCGCCGTCGACCTGCGCGGTGCCGAGCGCGAGGCCCATGCCGGGCGTGCGACCGAGCACTTCGACACCGATCGCGATGAGGATCGACACCGAGGCTGCGACGCGCACGCCCGTCATGATGAACGGCGCTGCCCCGGGGAGCACGACCTTGAGGAAGCGCAGCCACACGGTCGTGCGGTACGCGCGGACCGTGTCGCGCACGACCGGGTCCATGCGCCGCGCGCCGTAGGTCGTCTGCAGCAGGATCGGCCACACGACGCCGAGGAAGATGACGGTGATCTCCATGCGGGTCGTGACGCCGAGCAGCAGGATCATGACCGGCAGCAGCGCGATGACGGGAAACGAGCGCCCGACGTCGGTGAGCACCCGGGTCGCCCGCTCGACCGGCGGCAGCATGCCGAGCGCGAGCCCGAGCGGAACGCCGACGAGCACCGACAGGCCGAGCCCCGTGAGCGCCGCGAGCACGGTCTGCCCGAACGCGGTCCAGAACGACAGCGTGAAGGCGAGCTCCACGAACGATCTCGCCACCGCGAAGGGCGAAGGCAGCAGTTCGGGCGGCAGCCAGCGGAAGTGCGCGGCGAGCGCCCAGACGGCGAGGATGAGGGCGCCGACGCCGACTCTCGCGCCGAGCAGTCCCCACCGGCGCCGCCACCACGGTGGTCGGGCGGCGAGGCCGGCGGTCGCCGTTCTCGGTTTGGCGGGCGATGCCGGTGCGGTCGCCGTTGCGGTTGCAGCCATGTCGTCCTTCCTCGTCTCTGTGTTTCGCGTCACCGGTCCGGTCAGGGCACGAGGGGCGCGACCGGCGAGACGACCTCGTCGATCTCGACGGCGCGGGAGATGAACCCGAACTCGAACATCCCGTCGAGGGTCCGCTGCAAGCCGGACTCGTAGAGGTCGGTCTGGTAGCCAGCAATGATGGAGTTCGCGATGAAGTCGGGGTCGAGCTGCGAGTATTCGCGCTGCACGTCGCGGATCTTGGCGAAGTTGTCGGCGATGCCGAGCTCGTGGGCCTCGACCATGGCCTGCTGGAAGCGCTCGACGGCGTCGCCGTTCTGCTCGACGTAGTCGTCGGAGGCCGCGTAGACGACGCTGGGCCCGTAGGCCAGCACGTCGTTGCTCGGCGTGGCGAACTCGATGAGGCCCGCCTCGAGGCCGGCGCCGTAGAACGCGCCGATCGTGTACGCGGCGTCGATCTCACCCGTCATGACGGCGTCATTCAGGTTCGGCAGCGGCAGCTGCACGAACGTAATGGTCGACGGGTCGATGCCTGCCTCCTGCGCGCAGAGGAGCGTTCCGAGGTGCGTCGTCTCATTGAGTCCCTGCAGGCCGACGGTCTTTCCCTCGAGGTCGGCGCACGACTCGATGCCGCTTTCCGGGGTCGTGACCATGCCGGAGGTCGGCACCTCCGGGTCTGAGCTCGTGGCGCCGAGGATCGCGCGGATGCCGAGCCCCTCGACGGCGCCCTGGATCACCGAGACGCCGCCGGACATGGCGATGTCCGCCTGACCGGCGATGAGCTGCGCCGCGTTCTCGGAGGCCGTGTTGCCGTCCATGACCTGCACGTCGAGGTTGTAGTCCTCGAAGATGCCCTCCTGCTCGGCGATGCGCACGGGCTCGTAGAACACGGGTCCGATGATGAGGCGGATGGTCGCCGGCTCGCCCTCAGCGGCCGGCTCGGTGTTGTCGCCCTGCGCCGATTCGCCGGCGCACGCGGCGAGTGCCACGAGCGAGGCCGCGGCAAGGCAGGTCATGATGGCCCGGCCGAGTTTGCCGGTGACGTTGGTGGTCATGATGTGTCCTGTTCTGGGCTCCATTGCCCGTTGACGCCAGACCGCGGGGGATGCGGACCGGTCAGTTTTCCTTCAGGATCGAGATGGTCCTCGGTTCAGAGAAGCCCTCATACGATCGTGGCCCGCCCTCGCGGCCGAGGCCGCTGAGCTTCACGCCGCCGAACGGCACCTCGGCGCCCACGTGCGGGTGACGGTTGATCCACGTCGACCCCGACTCGAAGCGGCGGGCGAGGTCGAGGGCGAGGGCGGTGTCGCGGGTCCACACCGAGCCGCCGAGCCCGTAGTCGGTCGCGTTGACGCGCTCAAGCACCTCGTCGATGTCGGTAAACGTCATGACCGGCAGCACGGGCCCGAACTGCTCCTCGTCGACGACGCGGATGCCGTTGTCGACGCCCGTGAGGATCGTCGGCTCGAGGAAGAACCCATCCCGATCGGGGGCGCTGCCGCCCGTCACGACCGTCGCGCCGGCGGCCACCGCGTCATCGACGAGCTCCTGCACGTACTCGAACTGCGGCCGGGTCGTCGAGGGTCCCATCGTCGTCTCCGGATCCCACGGCGTCCCCGGCGTGTGGGTGCGCGCGATCGCCGTGAGCGCTTCCACCAGTTCTTCGGCGATGCTCTCGTGCACGTAGAGCCGCTTGACGGCGGCGCAGATCTGTCCAGACAGCGCGAAGGCGCCTCGATAGATGCGCGGGGCGATCGCCTGCACGTCGACATCGGGAAGCACGACTGCGGCGTCGTTGCCGCCCAGTTCGAGCTGCAGGCGCCTGAGCCCGTCGGCCGACTGCTGCATGATCGCCTTGCCGGCGCGGATGCTGCCGGTGAACGACACCATCGACACGTCGACGTGCTGCGTCATCGCGACGCCGAGCTCGTCACCGCCCGCGAGCACGTTGATGACTCCCGGCGGCACGAGGTCCTGCACGATGCGACCGAACAGCAGCGAGGCGAGCGGCGTGTAGGGCGAGGGCTTCGCGACGACGGTGTTGCCGACGCGGAGCGCCGCCGCGATCTTGTTGGCCAGCATGAGCAGCGGGCCGTTCCACGGCGTGATCGCCGCGACGACGCCGATCGGCTCGTGCACCACGAGCACCGTCTGCTCGTCATCGTCGATGAGCGTCTCGGTGGGCACCACCTCGTCGGCGTGGTAGCGGACGTGGGCGGCGGCGCCCATGGGCTCGCCCGTCGCGATGCGGATCGGCTTGCCGGTTTCGGCGGCGAGCACGGTGCCGAGCAGCTCGGCGTTCGCCTCGATCGCGTCCGCGATCGCGTGCAGAGCGCGCACGCGGGCCGGCTCGTCGGCCGCCCACGCGGGCTGGGCCGCCTTCGCCGCCGCGACGGCGGCATCCAGGTCGCCCATCCCTGCCGAGGGGCATTCGGCCAGCGGCGCCCCGAGCCACGGCGCCGTCACGGTGAAGGTGCCGTCGCCCGGCACCAGGCGGCCGCCGACGAGGTGGCCGAGGTCGGCGACGACCTCGCGCACCTGCTGCAGGCGTTGTTCGTCGGTGAGGTGGGCCTGATCGGTGTTCTGAGTCGTCGTCATGCGACGCTCCTCTCGTGCGTACGGTGCTCGGCCGGCTGGTCAGCGCGGGCCTCGCCGGTGGACGCCGGCGCGTGTGATCGGCCCGTGAGCCGCTCGGCCATGCGCTCGGCGATGGCGACGACCGTGAGGAAGAGGTTCGCGCTCACGGTGGTCGGCATGATCGAGGCGTCGACGACGCGCAGGCCATCGATGCCAAGGACGCGGCACTCGGAATCCACGACCGCCTCTGGGTCTCCCGGGGCGCCCATGCGGGCCGTCGAGCAGGCGTGCATGACGTCTTTCACGGCGTGCCGCAACGACGCGTCTTCGGGGAGGACGGCGGGGCCGGTCGCGAGACGTTTCATCGCCGGATGCTCGAGGAGCGCCCGAATGCGATCGACGCCGTCGCGCATGCGCACGAGGTCGCGTTCGTCACCGAGGAGGTGCATCTCAAGGTGCGGGTCGGCGAAGGGGTCGAGGCTCGGCAGGCGGAATTCGCCGCGCGAGAACGCCTGATTGAGCTGCACCGCGACGCCAGCCGTCGGCAGGCCGAACCAGTAGTTGTGGTTGCTGGCCATGAGCATCATGTCGTTCTCGTGGGCACCCGCGAGGCCCGATGAGTACCGGACGACCACGTTCGTCGGCCGGTTGCCCACGCACTGCTGCGAGGAGGGGTCGACGGGAACCTCGATGAAGACGACGGCGTGGTCCTGGTGACCCTCGCCGACGGGCAGGATCGCGGTGCGCTCGGCGCCCAACCGCTGGAGCTCGGCCTCCGGACCGATGCCGGAGCGCAGCAGGATGGCGGGCGAGTGGATAGCACCGGCGCACAGCAGCACCTCGCCGCCCGCCGCGACCCGGTGCTCGGCGCCGTCGGCGAGCCGGAGACCGACCGCCCGCATCCCGTCGAACAGCACGCGGTCGACGTGCGCGCCGCCGACGACGGTGAGGTTCGCGCGGTCACGGGCCGGGTCGAGGTAGGCGTCGTTGGTCGAGACGCGCTTGCCGTCGCGGATGTTCATGGCGAACGTCGTCGCTCCCGTGCCCGTCGGGGCGTTGTGGTCATCGTGCCAGCCATAGCCCGCGGCGAGTGCCGCGTCGCGCAGCGCGATGTCGGTGCCGCCCCAACCCGACTCGGGCTCGCGGTACACCGGGATGGGCCCGTTGTGGCCGTGCCAGGGGCTGCCGGGGAACTGCGCATCGGTCTCGCTCGCCCGGAACGACGGGAGCAGGTCGTCGTACCCCCAGCCGTCAGCACCCATCTGCTGCCAGAGCGCGAAGTCGTCGGGCACGCCGCGGATCGCGCAGAGCCCGTTGATCGTCGAGCTGCCGCCGAGCCCACGGCCGCGCCGGTACGGGAACACCGCCTGCTCGGGGGTGCGCCGCGCCGTGATGCCCGAGAAGAAGAACTCCGGGTTCTGCTCCTCCCGGGGTGGCTGCAACGCCAGGCCGCGGCCAAGGTTTCGGTCGTGGAACTGCGTCGGGGTGTCGGCCGAACGGTAGTCCGGTCCCGCCTCGAGCACGAGCACGTTCGAAGCCGGGTCCTCGGTGAGGCGGGCGGCGAGGATCGCGCCAGCCGTGCCGCCACCGACAACGATGTAATCCCAGTCAGTCATGAAACTTGTCTCCTCACTCGTCGTTGAGCGTGTTTTCGGTGCCGGCGGTCGCACGGCGACGGCGGTCAGATGCCGATCGGCTGCCTGCGGCCCGCGTCGATGGCCTGGCGAAGGGTGCCGCCCTCGTAGTCTTCGCGGAAGAGGCCGCGCTCCTGCAGCTCGGGCACGAGCAGTTCGCAGATTCGGCGGTAGCCCTCGGGGATCGAGGGGGCGTTGAGGCTGAAGCCGTCGCAGGCGCGCGACTCGAACCAGTCGGTCATCTGATCGGCGATGCGCGACGCCGAGCCGACGGCCCACAGATGACCGCTCGCGCGCGACGACTCGACGATGAGCTCGCGGAGCGTGTAGCCCTGCTCGACCGAGCGGCGCCGGAAGATCTCGTAGCGGCTCGTGGTCGCCGTGCCCCGCTCGAAGCGTTCCGCGGGGATCGGCTCGTCGGCGTCGAGGTCGTCGAGCGGGAAGCCGAGCGACTCGGCGAGCTGTCGGCGACCGTGCTCGATGTCGACGAGCGACGTGAGCTCGTCGAGGAACTCCTGCGCCTCCGCCTCGGTTCGACCGATGATCGGCAGGATGCCGGGCAGGATGGCGACCTCGTCGCGCGCACGGCCCTTCGACTCGACGGTGTCCTTGTAGTTCGCGTAGAACTCGACGGCCGAATCGCGCATCGGCTGCGCCGTGTAGATGAGGTCGGCGTAGGTGGCGCCGAGGTCGACGCCGGGGCCCGACGAGCCCGCCTGCACGAGCACGGGACCGCCCTGCGGCGAACGGCGCATGTTCAACGGGCCCTTCACGGTGAAGTTCTCGCCCTCGTGATCGATCGCGCGGATCTTCGTCGGGTCGATCCACCAGGCCGACTCGCGGTCGGCGATGACCGCGTCGTCGTCCCAGCTGGTCCAGAGTCGCCGCGCGATGTCGACGAACTCATGGGCCCTGCGGTACCGCTCCGCGGCATCCGGCATGTCGGTGAGGCCGTACTGCTCGTTGCCGAGGAACGACGTGACGATGTTCCAACCCGCGCGCCCGCCACTCAGCGTGTCGAGTCCGGCGAACTGGCGCGCGAGCGTGGTCGGGTGCGAGAACGTCGTCGAGCCCGTGCCGATCAGGCCGATGTGCTTCGTGACCGACGCGAGGGCCGACAGCGACGTGATGGGTTCGTAGTAGCCACCGACCTTCGTGTCGCCGCGGAGCAGCGGACCGGGCGACACCGTGTCGGCGAAGAACACGGCGTCGAGCTTCGCCGCCTCGGCCTGTGTCGCAAGGTCGACGATGAGGTCGAGCTCGCCCCACTCCTCGGCCCGGCTGTCCTGGCCGCGCCAGCTGTAGTTGTGGTAGCCGGCCGGGTGCATGAACATCGTCAGCACGAGGTGCCGACGTCGCAGGTCATCCGACATGTGCGCCCGCCTCCTTCCGATCCTGCAGGCCGCGCACGCACGCGGCCACGCTCTCGCCGATCCTGGCCATGGACGCCGGGCTGCCGCCGCCCGCGATGTGCGGTGAGATGACGACGCCGGGCGCGGTCCACAGCGGATGTCCCTCTGGCAGCGGCTCCGGGTCGGTCACGTCGACGCCGGCGCCTGCGAGCTGGCCGGCGCCGAGCGCGGCCGCGAGGGCGTCGGTGTCGACGAGGCCGCCGCGCGCGACGTTGATGACGACCGCCGTATCGGGGAGCGCCGCGAAACGCTCGGCGCCGAAGAGTCCGGCCGTCTCGGCCGTGAGCGCGGCCGAGATGATGACGACATCGGCGCGGGGCAGGTAGTCGTCGAGGTCGGCGATGTTGCCGAGCTCGTTGACGCTCGCGTCGGGGCGGGCTCGCCGCTGCAGGCCGATCGTGTGTACGCCGAAAGCCCGCAGGCGAATGGCCACCTCCCGGCCGATGTGGCCGAGGCCGACGATGAGCGCCGTCTGCCCCTCGAGCGAGCGGAGCTTGCGGACGAGTGAGCGGTCCCACGCGCCCTGGCTCGTGTTCACGGCGATGCGGCCGATCTGCCGCATGACGGCGAGCGTGAGGGCGACCGCGTGCTCGGCGACCGTCGGTGCGTTCGCGCCCGTCGGCCCGGTCACCTCGACGCCAGCCGGGAAGCCGACCGATTCGAAGCCCTCGCGTCCCGCCGAGACGAAGTGCATCGCCCGCAACCGGCCGTCACTCACGGCGATCGCCTCGACGACCCTGCGGGCGTCGTGCGGCGGGGCATCCCCGAGCACGAGCACGTCGGCGCTCGCGATTCCCGCGACGCAGTCGTCGATCTCTTGCACGATCTCCGTCTCGATGCCCTCGACGGCGTCGAGCGCGTCGAGCGTCGCCTCGCGGGCGAACACTGTTGGCGACCAGAAGAGCACTTTCAGCACGGCGTCACCGTCTCTCGATTCGTGGGCCTCGTCGCCCAGCTGTTACGTCGACCTTGACGTGGCTCCATCGTGTCAACAGGAATGGAAGATGTAAAATAGAGAAATTCGTGCCTCAAGATCTAGTAAATGGAGATTGCCATGACCGAGTTCTCGCTCGTGCAGCTCAGACACTTCTGCGCCGTCGCCGAACTCGGCTCGATCGCCGAGGCGGCGAGGTCGCGCCACGTCGCGGCGACCGCCGTCAGCTCGGCCATCACGGCGCTTGAGTCGGTGCTCGGCACGCGCCTCTGCGTTCGCGCCCGCCCACGAGGCGTTTCGCTCACCCCGGCGGGGCACCAGTTCTACCGCGAGGCCAAACGCCTCGTGCGCGCGGCCGACGACCTCGTTCGCACCCACAGGCACGCCCCGGACGCGCACGCGGGGCCACTCAGCATCGGTGTCTTCGGCCCGGTGTCACCGGCAATCCTGCCGGGTCTGCTGACGGCGTTCCAGCGCTCGCACCCCGAAACCAAGGTCGAGTTCACCACCGGCAAGGTGCTCGATCTCGTCGAGCGAATGCTCGCGGGCGACCTGCACTGCTTCTTCAGTTACAACGTGTTCAGCCGTACTGGCAACATGCCGGAGGGCCTCGTTGCCGAAGACCTGTACCGCACGCAGCTCCACGTGGTGCTCGCGGCCGACCACCCACTCGCGGGGCGCAAGCACGTGTCGATCGCCGAGCTCATCGAGGAACCCATGGTGCTCTACGAGTCGAACCCCCAGCGCGCCTTCTCCGAGCCGGCCCTCGGCAAGCTGCACCCGGCGGCGAAGGTGCGCTACCGCACCTCGGACTTCGAGCTCATGCGGGCCCTCGTGGCCCGGGGCATGGGGTACTCGCTCATCATGAACCCCATGCCGGCCGGAGCGAGCTACGAGGGCCTGCCCCTCGCCCGCGTCGCCCTCGACCCGCCCATCGCCGGGTCGTCGCTCGTCATGATCCGCCCGGCCGGGCAGTGGCAACATCCCGGCGTGCGCGCCCTGCTCGACGTCGCCCGGGGCCTTGTACATGAGGGCGGGCTGGGCATCTCGCTGTAGCGCCGCACTCCTTCCTGACAAGAAACTAGTGGTTGGGTGCAAGCTTTTCCTCATTTGCTTTGCCTTGGAGTGGGGCCACGATGGAGCGTGACGTGGCGGGGCCGAGCGGCCCGGCCTGCGCGGCGCGCAAGGAAGCGTGCCCGGGGAGGCAATTCATGAACACGACCATCACCGATGTGCGCATCGCCGTCCACCGGAGCGAGCAGCCGTTCCTGCCGGACAAGCCGGGTTCCGGCACCTTCGGCGTGCTCACGATCGCGACCGACGGCGGCGTCGAGGGGCACACCTTCTTCAGCGGAGCCGGCTCGGTCCCCGACCACGCGGCACGCGTGCTCGCCGAGAACGTGCGCGGCCAGCTCATCGGGCTCGACGCCCTCGACACCGGCATCGTCTGGCAGCGTCTGTGGCGCCAGGAGCGCACGCTGGGCTCGGTCGTGATCGGCGCCGTCGACGTGGCGCTGTGGGACATCGTCGGGAAGGTCGCCGGGCTGCCGGTGCACCGGATGCTCGGAACGGCGAAGACGTCCCTCCCCGTGTACATCTCATCGTGGGTGCACGAACGACCGGAGGACTACGCCGAGGAGGCGCTGCACTACCGAGAGCTCGGGTTCACCGGCTACAAGCTCCACCCGCCGGTGCAGGGGCGCACGATGTATGGCCGCGACGTGCCCGTCGAGGCCGACCTCGCGGCCTATCGCGCCGTGCGCGAGGCCGTCGGTCCGGACATGGCTCTCATGGCCGACTCCCCCTTCGTCTACAGCTTCGAGGAGGCGCTGCGCGTCGGCCGGTTGCTCGAGGACCTCGAGTACACGTGGTTCGAAGATCCGCTGCCGCCGGACGACATCGCGGGGTACGAGCGGCTGCGGCGGCACCTGCGCATCCCGCTGCTCGCGACCGAGATGACCCCGGGCGGCCCCTACAACTACGCGCAGTGGGTGACGCACCAGGCCACCGACTATCTGCGCGGCGACGTGTTCTTCAAGGGTGGCATCACCGCCCTCACGAAGATCGCGCGCACCGCCGAAGTGTTCCGCCTCGGATTCGAGCTGCACGACGGATTCAACGCCATCGGCAACGTTGCCGGCGCGCACGTCGCCTTCTCGGCGCCGAACGCCGGCTGGTTCGAGGTGCTCACGGTGCAACCGACGGGCGTCTACGGTCTCGACAACTTCTCGTACGGGCTTACCGAACCGATGCGCATCGAAAACGGAGCACTGCACGCGCCCACGGGCCCGGGACTCGGGCAGCCGATCGACTGGGAGCGCATCAACGCCGGCATCGTGGCCACGTACTGACCCCGGCATTCGGCCGACCGGCCCGAACCGAACCGCAGCACCAGGCGAAGGAGCACACATGACGGTCACCATCAGCGGCGATGGCCTGACGACCGACGCCATCGCGGCCGTCTCGCACGGCGAGCGCGTCGAGATCACGAACGATTCCGCCGTGCGTGACCGGCTGGAGTGCTCTCGAGCCGTGATCCGGGATGCGCTCGACCGCGGCGAGGCGATCTACGGCGTCTCGACGCTGTTCGGCGCCATGGCGGATCACCACGTGCCGGAGGACCGGCTCGTCGAGCTGCAGCGCCTCGCCCTCTGGCAGCACAAGACCGCGACGGGGCCCCGGCTCCCGGCGAGCGACGTGCGCGCCGCGATGCTGTTGCGCGCCAACTCGCTCCTCAAGGGCGCGTCGGCGATCCGCCTGTCGATCATCGAGCGCTACGTCACCTTCCTGAACGCCGACGCCGTGCCGCACGTGTTCCAGCGCGGCTCGATCGGGGCGAGCGGCGACCTCGTGCCGCTCAGCTACATCGCCGGCGCCGTGCTCGGGCTCGACGACGCCTTCCTCGTCGATCTGGGCGGCGAAACGATCGGGGCCCTGACGGCGCTCGACCGGCTCGGCCTCGAGCCGATCGAGCTCCAGCCGAAGGAAGGACTCGCCCTCAACAACGGCACGGGCGCCAGCACGGGCGTCGCCGCGAACGCCGTCGACCGCGCCCTCGACCTGGCCGCCGTCACCATCGGCCTGCATGCGCTTTACGCGCAGGCGCTGCGCGCGACCGACCAGAGCTTCGCGCCGTTCGTGCACGCCATGAAGGCGCATCCCGGCCAGATCTGGGCGGCCCGCGCGATGCTCGACCTGCTTGAGGGCTCCCCCGTCATCCGGCGCGAAGACGGTGGCGAGCGCGATCGCCCGGCCGGCGTGCTCATCCAGGACCGGTATTCGCTGCGCTGCCTGCCGCAGTACCTCGGGCCGATCATCGATGGCCTCCTCGTCGCCAAACGGCAGATCGAAATCGAGGCGAACAGCGCCAACGACAATCCGCTCGTCGACCCGGATCGCGCAGAGATCCTGCACACCGGCAACTTCCTCGCCCAGTACACGGGCGTCGCGATGGATCAGGTGCGCTATCACCTCGGCCTGCTCGCCAAGCACGTTGACGTGCAGATCGCCCTGCTCGTCTCTCCCGAGTTCAACCACGGGCTCACCCCGTCGCTGACCGGCAACATGGACGGCATGAGCGTCGGGCTCAAGTCGCTGCAGGTGGCGACGAATCAGATGATGCCGCTCATGGGGTTCTACGGGCAGTCGATCGTCGACAAGTTCCCGACGCACGCCGAGCAGTTCAATCAGAACATCAACAGCCAGGCCATGAACTCGGCCAACCTCGCTCGCGACACCCTCGATGTGTTCACGCACTTCCTCGCCGTCTCGTCGTTCGTCGCCGTGCAGTCCGTCGAGCTGCGGGCCAAGGAGCAGGGTGGCACCTACGACGCCAGGAGCATTCTGTCGCCCGCGACCGTGCCGCTCTACGAGGCAGCGCGGCGCGCGGCGAAGGGCGAACCCGACGACGCGGCTCCCCTGCTGTGGAACGACATGGACCAGTTCGTGCAGCCCATGGTCGAGGGCCTCATCACGGGTCTCGATCGAGGCGGACCGATCCTGCAGGCGGTCTCGGGGGTTGCTGCGGGATTGCGGGGGCACGCGCCGCTGTAGCGGCGGGAGGCGACTGCTCCTACAGGTCCCGCCCGCACGCCGCAGCCGAGGGGGGCGAGCAGTCCCGGCGCCAGGTCGTGGTCGACGCGGATCACGCTGCGGCGATCGGCGATCGCGTACTGCGCGAATGACCACTGCCCGAAGAAGTGCGAGCCGAGGTCGACCCCGCCCTCGTGCAGTCCGCTCGTTCCGTCGGATCGCGCGCCGTTGAAGATGTTCAGCGGCAGCCAATCGGCGCAGTACGCCGGGTGCCCGGCCTGGCAGTTCGCGCACTCGCCGCGCGACGTGAAGCTGAGCACGACCCGGTCACCGATCGCGAGGTCGGTTGCCAGCACCGACCTGTTCGATCACGCCGGTTCCCTCGTGGCCGAGCACGCCCGGCATCGGGAACGGGATGCCGCCGAACAGCACGCCGAGGTCCGTGTGGCACAGACCGGCGGCCTCGATGCGCACGAGCACCTCGTCGTCACGCGGCCCGTCGACCTCGATGTCGGCGATCGTGAACGATCCCGGGGGCCGCATGACCGCGGCGCGGGCCGCGCGGCTCACGAACCACTCCCGTCGCCCGTCGCAGGCGCCGGCGCGACCGCGATCGTGACCGACTTGACGCGTGTGTACGACTCGAGCGCCTCGGCGCCGTTCTCGCGACCCCAGCCCGACGCCTTGACGCCGCCGAACGGCACCGCGGCATCCAGCATGGCCCACCCGTTGACCCAGACGATGCCGGCGTCGAGCTTCGCCGCGACGCGGTGCGCCCGGCTGATGTCGCCCGTCTGCACGCCGGCCGCAAGTCCGTACGGGGTGCTGTTGGCGAGCGCGACCGCCTCGTCCTCCGTGTCGAAGGGCTGCACCGTGAGCACGGGGCCAAAAACTTCCTCGCGCACGGCGGGCGCGTCGGCTGGCAGGCCCGCGATGACGGTCGGCTGGAAGTAGTAGCCGCCGTCGAGCTCGATGGGCTCGCCCCCCGTGACGACGCGGCCGCCTGAGCCGACGGCCTCGCGCACCGCGTCGGTGACGCGGGCGAGCTGGTCGGCGCTCACAAGCGGGCCGATGACTGTGCCGTCGTCGCTCGGGCTGCCGAGCGGCACGTCCCCGACCGCTCCCTCGAGGATGCCCACGATCGCGTCGTGCACGGGCCGCTCGACGAGCAGCCGGGGCCCGGCCATGCAGAATTGGCCCGTATTGAAGACGAAGGCGTTGATGACGGCGCCCACCGCCTGCTCGAGGTCGGCATCGGCGAAGACGATGTTCGCGGCGTTGCCCCCAAGCTCGGCTACGACCGGCTTGAGCAGCTCGCCGGCGTTGCGGGCCACGATCCGGCCGACCTTCGTCGACCCCGTGAACGCGACCATGTCGACGCCGGGATGCTTCACGAGCGCATCGCCAGGCTCGGCGCCCTCGCCCGTGACGAGGTTGTACACGCCGGCCGGCACACCCGCCTCGGCGAGGATGTCGGCCATGAGCTGCGCACTGAGGGGCGTCTGCGGCGCCGGCTTGTGCACGACGACGTTGCCCGCCGCGAGCGCCGGCGCAATCTTCGACGACGAGAGGATGAGAGGGAAGTTGAACGGGCTGATCGCCGCGACCACGCCCCGCGGCTCACGCGTCGTATACGAGAACGCCGGGAGCGGGGTGTCAGGCACCCTGCCGTCGAGGTGCGGCGCGAGCGTCGCGTAGTACTCGAAGAGATCGGCGGCGTTCGGCACGTCGATCGTCCGCGTGAACATGATGGGCTTGCCGACGTCGAGCCGCTCGGCCTGCGCGAGCTCCTCCGCGCGCTCGCGCATGAGCCCCGAGACGCGCAGCAGCACCCGCGAGCGCTCGCGCGCCGACAGGGTCGACCACCGCCCGTCGTCGAACGCCCCGCGCGCGGCGGCGACCGCCGCATCGACGTCGGCCGCACTCCCTGCGGCGACGCTGCCGATGCCGGAGCCCGTCGACGGGTCGATCACCGTCATCGTCTCGCCGCTCACGGCCGGCACCCACCGCCCATCGATGAAGAGCTCCGGGCGGGGTCGCGGGGCCGTCGTGGTGTCGTTGTGCGACATCGTTCCTCCTCGTTGAGTTCAACCCGACGCAATCACTGCGTGACCCGATGGTGCGACCGCCGGTGGCGCGGGCCATAGCGCCGTTCGGAAAACGGATAGCAACATTGGCTGACTGCACGATGCACGCCTGATCGCAGTATCGTCGATTTGTGCCGGTCGCCCGGTCTCCCGGGTGCCTCCCGCATCAACGCATCCGACAGTGAAGTTGAAGGGGCCCGCGGCAGATTGAAACGGCTGAGCGGCACGGCTAGTGGAACGCGGAGAGCCCCGTGAGCTTCTGCCCCAGGATGAGCGTGTGCACCTCGTCGGTGCCCTCGTACGTGCGCACCGACTCGAGATTGGCCGCGTGCCGCATCGGCGAGTAGTCGAGCGTGATGCCGTTGCCACCGAAGATCGTGCGCGCCTCGCGGGCGGTCTCGATGGCGATACGCGTGTTGTTGAGCTTGCCGACCGAGATCATCGTGTGCTCGAGGCGCCCCTCGTCCTTGAGCCGCCCGAGCCGCAGTGCGATGAGCTGCGCCTTCTGGATCTCGAGCGCCATGTTCACGAGCTTCTGCTGCGTCAGCTGGTGGCCTGCGATCGGGCGGCCGAACTGCGTGCGCCCGCGCGCGTACGCGAGGGCGGCGTCGAAGCTGTCGCGCGCGGCGCCGACGGCGCCCCAGGCGATGCCATAGCGCGCCTCGTTGAGGCATGAGAACGGCCCGCGCAGGCCACTCGCCCCCGGCAGCAGGGCATCGGCCGGCAGTCGGACGCCCTTCAGCGCGACGTCGCACTGGATGGACGCCCGCATCGACAGCTTCTGTGTGATCGGCGTGGCGCTGAAGCCGGGCGTGTCGGTCGGCACGACGAAGCCGCGCACGCCCTCCTCGGTGTTCGCCCAGATGACCGCGACCCCGGCGACCGAGGCGAGGCCGATCCAGCGCTTCTCGCCGTCGATGACCCACTCGTCGCCGTCTCGCCGCGCCGTGGTGCGCATGTCAGACGGATCGGAGCCCGCGGCCGGCTCGGTGAGGCCGAAGCATCCGATCACCTCGCCCCTCGCCATGCGCGGCAGCCAGGCCTCCTTCTGCTGCTCCGACCCGAACTTCGAGATGGCCGACATCGCGAGCGACCCCTGCACCGAGACGAAGGTGCGGATGCCCGAATCGCCGGCCTCGAGCTCGCGCATCGCGATGCCGTACTCGACAGCGCTGCGGCCCGCGCATCCGTAGCCGTGCAGGTGCATGCCGAGCAGGCCGAGCTCGCCCAGCTCGGGAACGAGCTCGAGCGGGAAGACGGCGCGGTCGAACCAGTCGGCGATACCAGGGCGGATACGACGGTTCACGAAGTCGCTCACGCGGTCGCGCAGCTCGCGTTCCGCGTCGCTCAGGTCGAGGTCGATGCCGAGCAGGTCGCTCGCGGTGATCGAGTCGTGGTGCATTCGGGTCTCCTTGCCGTTCGGCCCGAGTTTGCCCGATTGCCGGTCGACGCGCGACGCCGCGGTTCAGCGCCTGCGCAGCGGCCTCGTCCCTAGGCTACGTGGGTGCCTTCCGCCTATGAACATGCGCGGCGCGAGCTGCTGTCGCGTGGCGCCGTGACCCTGCCGGGCGCGCCTCCCGGCTGGAGCACCCTGCTGCACGTGCTGATCTGGTTGCTCCTCGCCATGACCGTGGTGGTCGCGATCGGCCTCCCGATCGGGCTGGTCGTGGCGATCGCGAACGGCGTGGCGGTGCATCCGATCGCCTTCGCGGCGCCCCTCGGGGGCGTCGGCCTCGTGGCGCTCGTCATCGTGTTGCTCAGGTCGCACCGGCGCTTCCGCGAGGCGCAGCGCATGGCGGTCACGTTTGCGCCGCAGGGCCTCACGGTGCGCGGAATCGGGCCGATCCCCTGGCACGACGTGTATCCGCCGAGTCACCAGCTCGTGCCGTCGCAGTACGACAGCGGCTACGAGCGCCGGGCCGTGATGCCGCTCACGGCATCCGGGCTGCAGAACGTGTCGCGGCTCGCGCCCGCGCACAGGAAGCTGCTCGGCCCGACGAGCGGTGGGCTGCTCACCGGAGGTCAGCGCACCGAGTCGATCCATGTGCCGAGCGCGGCGGCGATGGGCACCGAGGAAATGATGCGCCTGTGCGCGCTCGCCCACCAGCTGTACGGGCAGGGAGGTCGACGTGGGTGAACGGATGCCGCGCCGTCGGCATCCCTCCGATGCCGACGACACGTGCGTCGCGGGGCCACGCGCCTGCGAGGGAGGCGAATGAACCGCACGGAGCGGTATCTCGCGGCGGTGCGCGCTCGCGACCGCGTCACGATTCCGGGCGCCGTGGTGCCGCTGCTGGGCACCGCGATCGCCGCCGTCGTGCTCGTGGTGCTCAACCTCTCGCTGGTGATCGCCGGAGACAACGACATCGTGCGCCTGCTCGCGCTGCTCGTGGGGTCGTCGATCGCGGCGGCGTTCGTGTGGACCCTGGTCGCACTCGCCAACGCGTTCCGCACGTATCAGTGCACGCCGACCGGGCTCAGTTACCGGGGCAGCCGGGAGCTGCCGTGGGGCATGCTCCGAGGTGCCCACATCGTCATCGAGCGCGGCGGTGAAACCGGCACGCAGCGCGAGATCGTCGCCGGTCTGACGCCGCAGGGTATCGAATGGGTGCGCCGTCACGGCGGGCTCAGGCTGCGGACCGCCCTCTCGCCGCGGCACTCCGCGCTCAAGGTGCAGCGGGCGAGGGGATGCTCCAAGGACGAGACCGCTCGGCTGCTCGCCGAGACGATCGCGCACCGCCGCGCCCGCCTCGGGCTGCCACCGGTCGCGTGACCGCGTCCCCGCCGGCGCGCCACGGCGGGCCGGCCGCGCCGCTACGCCTCGATGACGACGGGCACGATCATCGGCTTGCGGCGGTGCTTCGCGTTGACCCAGCGGCCGACCGTGCGGCGCACGACCTGCGAGAGCTGGTGCTGGTTGCGCGTGCCCGATTCGACGGCCTCCTTGAGGGCGGCCTGGATCTGCGGGATCACCTGGTCGAACACGGCCTCGTCCGGCGCGAACCCGCGAGCGTGGATCTCGGGGCCGACGATGATGTTGCCCGTTGCCGCCTCGATGACCGTGAAGACCGAGATGAAGCCTTCTTCGGCAAGGATGCGCCGATCCTTGAGGTCGGCGTCCGTGATCGTGCCGACCGTGGAGCCGTCGACGTACACGAAGCCGATGTCGAGCTGTGCCACCTGTCGCACCGCTCCGTCGGTCATGTCCATGACCGCGCCATTCTCGACGACGAAGACGTTGTCGCGGTCGATGCCGCTCGACTCGGCGATGTCGCCGTTGGCGACGAGGTGACGTACCTCGCCGTGCACGGGCATCGCGTTGCGGGGCTTGAGGATGTTGTAGCAGTAGAGGAGTTCGCCCGCCGACGCGTGGCCGGAGACGTGCACCCGCGCGGTGGCCTTGTGCACGACGTTGGCGCCGAGCTTGATGAGCGCGTTGATGACGCGGAACACCGAGTTCTCGTTGCCGGGGATGAGGCTCGAGGCCAGGATGACCGTGTCGTCGCTGCCGACCTCGATCGCGTGTCCCTTCGAGGCGATGCGGCTGAGCACGGCCATCGGCTCGCCCTGTGACCCGGTCGACATGAACACGACCTGGTCGTCTGGCATGTTCATGGCCTTCTTCTGCTCGACCAGCACGCCCTTCGGCACCTTCAGGTAGCCGAGCTCCTGCGCGATCGTCATGTTGCGCAGCATCGAGCGACCGATGAGGGCCACCTTGCGGTCGTTGTCGACGGCCGCATCGATCACCTGCTGCACGCGGTGGACGTGGCTCGAGAAGCTCGCCACGACGACCTTGCCCCGCGTCTGCCGGATCACGTCGGAGATGACTGGACCGATGGCACGCTCGGTCGGGGTGAACCCCGGCACCTCGGCGTTCGTCGAATCGGCCATGAACAGGTCCACCCCGGCCTCGCCGAAGCGGGCGAACGCGCGAAGGTCGGTCAACCTGTTATCGAGCGGCAGCTGGTCCATCTTGAAGTCGCCCGTGTGCAGCACGGTGCCGGCGACCGTCGTGATGTGCACCGCGAGCGCATCCGGAATCGAGTGGTTGACCGCGATGAAGTCGAGTGTGAACGGCCCCAGCTGCTCGCGCTGGCCCTCGGCAACGGTGAGCGTGAACGGGCGGATCTTGTGCTCTTTGAGCTTCGCCTCCACGAGCGCGAGGGTCAGCTGCGAGCCGAGCAGCGGAATGTCGGGTTTGAGGCGCAGCAGGTACGGCACGGCACCGATGTGGTCTTCGTGGCCGTGCGTGAGCACGATCCCGATGACGTCGTCGAGGCGGTCCCGCACGGATTCGATGTCGGGGAGGATGAGGTCAACGCCCGGCTGCGTGTCTTCCGGGAACAGCACGCCGCAGTCGACGATAAGCAGCTTTCCGTTGATCTCGAACGTCGCCATGTTGCGGCCAACCTCGCCGAGGCCGCCGAGCGGAATGATGCGCAGCGTGTCTTGGGCGAGGTCGGGAAGGTCGTGCGGTTTGATCATGGTCGCTTTCGGTTCAGGGGCCGCATACGCGATACGGCCCGGCAGGCGACCCGTCCGGGTGACTCGACCACGGCGCGTCGCCGCGTGCCGGTCTAGCGGGTGGTGCCGGCGATCCGTGGCAGGGCGCCGCCGGCGGCCGCGTTGCGGTCGGGTCGGAAATTGGACAGGTCGAGGCCCTCGATGCCGCGCACGCGCGCGACATCGTCCTCGATCACCGCCGCTTCCGCATCTTCCGGCCCGACGAGCGGCAAGCGCACGCGGGGCGACGGGATGCGGCCGAGGCCGTGAAGGATGTATTTGGTCGACACCGTGCCGGGCACGTGTGTCATGGTGGCGCGCACGAGCGGCTCGAGCGACTGGTGCGCGGCCGTCGCGGCGGTCAGGTCGCCGCCGTTGACGGCGTCGACGATGGTCCGGTAGGCGTGCGGGGCGATGTTCGCCGTCACGCCGATGAGGCCCGTGGCACCGATCGACATGAGCGGCAGCGCGTTCGCGTCGTCGCCCGCGAAGTAGATGAGGTTCGTGTCGTTCAGCACGCGGCTCACCTCGGTCAAATCACCCTTGGCGTCTTTGATGGCGAGGATGTTCGGGTGCTGTGCGGCGCGAACGATCGTGTCGTAGGTGATGGGGATGCCGGTGCGACCGGGGATGTCGTAGAGGATCATCGGGAGGTCGGTCGCGTCGGCGATCATGCGGAAGTGCGTGAGCACGCCCGATTGCGTCGGCTTGTTGTAGTACGGCGTGACGGCCATGACGGCGTCGGCGCCGGCTTCGGCCGACTGCTGCGCGAGCTGAATGGCGTGCGCCGTCTCGTTGGACGGCCCGCCCGTGATGATCTTGGCGCGACCACCCGCGACACGCTTGCCGACGCGCACGAGCTCGAGCTTCTCCGAGTCGGTCAGAGTGGAGGTCTCTCCCGTCGTGCCGGAGACGACGATGCCGTCCGCCCCACCCACGATGACATCGTCCATGAGTCGCTCGACGGCCGGCCAGTCGACTTCGCCGTCGATGGTCATGGGCGTGACGAGGGCGACCAGGACCTGGCCGAAGGGGTTGTCAGTGGCGCTCACCCGAATAGGCTACTCGACCTCGCAGTCGGGGAGCACGCACGCTGAACGAACTCCCGGCCGCGGCTGCGACACCGCGATGTCCGAAAACGGCCAGCGGCGGCGGGCAGGGCGAGCAAGAATCGAGGCATGCGAGCATCCGCCCCACCGATTGACGACGACGCCGCGTACCGGGCGTGTTCGGGTCGCGAGGCGCGCTTCGACGGGCGGCTCTACCTCGCGGTCACGTCGACCGGCATCTACTGCCGTCCCTCCTGTCCCGCGCGCACCCCGAGACGCGAGCACTGCAGGTTCTTCGCGACCGCGGCCGCCTGCGTCGCCGCCGGGTATCGCGCCTGCAAGCGGTGCCGGCCGGATGCCCTGCCAGGCACCAGGGATTGGGATGCGTCGGGCGACCTGACGGCGCGGGCGCTTCGCCTGATCCGCGACGGTGCGCTCGACACGGCTGGCGGCGTCGCCGGCCTCGCGGCCCGCCTGCACGTCTCGGAGCGGCAGCTTCGCCGCGTGCTGGTCGAGGCGACCGGGGCATCGCCGGTGCAGCTCGCGGCGACTCGTCGCGCGGCGCTCGCGCGTCAACTGATGGAGCAGACGGCCCTGCCGCTCGCCGAGGTCGCGTTCGCCGCGGGGTTCAGCAGCATCAGGCGGTTCAAC
>NZ_WBJY01000003.1 GCF_008831085.1 Pseudoclavibacter endophyticus | reverse complement strand
GGATCAAACTCTCCATAAAAAACAAAAACACTCACGCACCACGAAAACGCAGCACGCAAATGCAGAGAATGATCCAGACTAACAAACCATCATACTGACGATCCATCAATCCAAAAAAAACCTGAAGCATCCAAAAAGGACACCACCAGGCCAAATAATTTGGCATTTGACAATGTGTGCACGCTGTTGAGTTCTCAAGGATCGGACGCACCGCACCACCAGCCTCACGGCTTTCAGTACGAGCAACCTCGACAGGATACTTCGTCACACTATGTTCGTCAAGCTCCTGACTGCGTGTCGCGCTTCGGACCTAGTGGTCGTCGTGCGTCGCAGAACAGGTGCTCTCCGTACGGACGAGCTCCTGGTGATCTTCGCCGCATCTGCGGCTTGATCGAAAATGTTCACTGCGTGGCGACGTTCGTCGGCGTGGAGTGAACGCGGGGTGAAACCCGCTTAGCTGCCGGCTTGAGGGGGTGACGCTCTCGGCGCCTCCCTGCCTTTGGGGCAACGAGGTAAAACCTTACGACGCTTCGGCCGACGGGGGCAAACGGCGCGGTACCCCGGGCGTGTCGCCGTGCCCAGGGATGCGCCCTCCGCATGTGGCCCCGCACTTCGACGGCGGCGCTCCTGCGCGGACCGGACGTTCCGTCATCCAGGGTCCATGGTGCCCGCGGAGCCCGCAGGGCCAGTGGCGCCCGCAGGGCCCCCAGCGCCCGCGCGCCCCGGGTCGCTCCGCTGCTCGCTGTACAGCCGGGCGTAGACGCCGCCGCGGGCGATGAGCTGATCGTGGGTGCCCCGATCGATGATGCGGCCGCCGTCGACCACGTGAATGACGTCGGCGTCCCGCACCGTCGCGAGCCGGTGAGCGATCGCGATGACCGTCCGCCCGCGCGCCGCCGCGTCGAGCGCCTGCTGCACGTGGCGCTCGGCGATCGAATCAAGAGCGCTCGTCGCCTCATCGAGCACGAGCACCGCCGGGTCCTTCAGCATCACGCGCGCGATCGCGATGCGCTGCTTCTCGCCGCCGGACAACCGGTAGCCTCGCTCGCCGACGACCGTGTCGTAGCCGTCCGGAAACGCTGCGATGGTGTCGTGGATCGCTGCGCGTCTGCAGGCGTCTGCGAGTTCGGCGTCACTCGCATCGGGCTTGGCGTAGCGGAGGTTCTCCGCGATGGTCGCGTGCGACAGGTACGTGTCCTGCGACACGATGCCGATGTGCTCGACAAGCTCGAGCGGGTCAAGGTCGCGCACGTCGTCGCCCGCGAACCGGACCGTGCCGCGCTCGGCCTCGTAGAACCGGGGCACGAGCATCGCGATCGTCGATTTCCCTGCCCCCGATGGGCCGACGAACGCCGCCATCTCGCCGGGGCGCACGGTGAAGCTCACATCGTCGAGCGTGGGTGCCGCATCCGGTGCCGCATCCGAGTACCGGAACGTCACGTGCTCGAACGCCACGTCGCCGAGCCGATCGCGATCGACAGCGCGCGCGCCCGCCTTCGGCGTGATCGCCGGCGTGAGGTCCAGGTACTCGAAGATGCGCGCGAAGAGCGCCGACGACGTCTGCACGTCGAGCGCGACGCGCATGAGGCCGACGAGCGGCATCGAGAGCCGCGCCTGAACCGTCGTGAACGCGACGATGGTGCCCGCGGTGAGTTCGACGCCATCCGTGAGCAGCCACGCCGACACCCCGTAGATGCCGACGGGCACAAGCGCGAAGATGATCGAGACGAGGGCGAAGAATCCCTGACCGCTCATCGCCTGGCGGATCTGCAGGGCGATCTGCGTGCGGTTGACGGCCCGGAATCGCTCGCTCTCGGCCTGCTGCCGACCGAACGACTTCGCGAGCAGGATGCCTGAGACGCCGAGCGACTCCTGCGTTATGGCCGTCATATCGCTCAACGACTCCTGCGTGGCCGTGGCGATGCGGGCCCGCACCTGCCCGACCCGCCGCTGCACGAGCACGAGCACCGGCATGAGCACGAGCGCCACGATCGTGAGCTGCCAGCTCAACAGGAGCATGGCGACGATCGAGGCGATCACGGTCACGGTGTTGCCCACGACGCTCGTGATCATCGATTGCAGCGTCGAGGCGACCCCGCCGACGTCGTTCTGCAGCCGCGACTGGATGACCCCCGTCTTCGTGCGGGTGAAGAAGCCGATGTCCATTCGCTGCAAGTGCTCGAACAACCGCACGCGCAGATCCCCCATGAGCGAGTTGCCGACGCGGGCCGTGAGGGAGCTCTGTGCGATGCCGATCGCGTTGGTCGCGATCGCGAGCACGAACATCATGACGAGGATGCGCGCGAGCGCCGGGACGTCGGGGCCGCCGCCGCCGACGGGGAACAGCCCGCGGTCGAAAGCCTGCTGCGTCAGCAGCGGCGGAAGCACGCTGAGTCCCGCATTGACGAGCACGAGCGCCACGGCAATCGAGATGAGCCCGCGATACGGCACGAACATCGCGCCGATGCGGTGCCACAGGTTCGGGATGCGGGGTGCCTCGGCGTTCGCCGCGCGCTGCGCCGACTCGTCGCGCATGCGCGAGCCGCCCCGAGCCGGCCCGCCCGCGGGCGCGCCTCCCGTCATCACCATGCGCGACACGCCGGGGCTGCCGGCCGGCCTTCCCTCGCCACGGTCACGACGCCGCCCGCGCCCTCGCGACCGCGGCCGGCAGCACCGCGAGGAAGCGGTCGATGTCGGCATCGGTCGTCATCGGGCCCAGCGTGCAGCGCACGGCACCGCGCGCGGTCGGCTCGTCGAGCCCCATGGACCGGACGACGTGCGAGATCTCGGTCACGCCCGCCTGGCATGCACTGCCGGTCGAGACCGAAACGCCCGCCATGTCGAGGGTGAACAGCAGCGTCTCGCCCGCGACGCCCTCGACCGTGACGTGCGCGTTCGCGTCGATGCGGGCGGGCACCCCGGTTCCGTCATCGTCGAGCGTCGCGTCGAGGGCGGGCCCCCGGAGGGTCGCGCCCACCTCGGCCGCGAGCAGCCCCGCGACCAGGCGATCCCGCAAGACGCGCACGCGCGCACGCTCGGCCTCGCCATCGGCGACCGCGTCGCGCACCGCCGCCGCGAAGGCCGCAGCCGCCGCGACGTCCTGCGTCCCCGACCGCAGAGCGCGCTGCTGCCCCCCGCCGTGGTGGAGCGCCTCGAGCGTCGCGCCGCGCGCGACCGCGAGCGCCCCGATACCGACGGGGCCTCCGATCTTGTGCGCCGAGACGCTCACCGCATCCACGCCCCACTCGCGGAGCGAGACGGGCACGTGACCGAAGCCCGCCACCGCGTCGACGTGCACGGGAACCGCCGCCCGGCGCGCCTCCCGCGCGATCGCACGAATGGGCTGCACTGCGCCCACCTCGTTGTTGGCGAGCACCGTCGTGAGGAGAGCTGGTCGCGCGGCACCGACCTCTGCGTCATCGACCGCCGCGGCCACCGTCTCGGGGCGCAGGACGGCGTCGCCGTCGACCTCGAGCCAGCTCGCCTCGGCCCCCTGGCGGCGCACGAGCCAGTCGACGGCGTCGAGCGTCGCGTGGTGCTCCGCCGGTGTGAGCAGGATGCCAGCCCGACCCACAGGCGACGTCGGTGACGTGTCGACGTTCGCGCTCCAGAACAATCCCTTGACGGCGAGGTTGATCGATTCCGTCCCCCCCGACGTGAAGACGACTTCGACGGGGTCGCAACCGAGCGCGGCGGCAATGTCTTCGCGTGCGTCTTCGAGCAGGCGACGCGCCGCCTGGCCGTGCGCGTGCACCGATGCCGGATTGCCGACGAGGCCCAGCGCCTCGAGGTAGGCCTCGCGCGCGGACGGCCGCATCGGGGTCGTCGCCGCGTGATCGAGATACACCGCCACGCCCCAGCCCTCCCGTCGCATCTGCCGCGCGGCACCTAGGATGAGACGTTCACCCTGGTCCGGCCGATCGGGCCGGCCAGCCGCGGGTCCTTCGCCCGGGCTCGTCCGCCCACGGCCCCAAGACTACGACGATGGAACTGCAGCCCCCGAACCGCACCGGCACCGACCGCCCGCTCCTCGCTCCAGGCGACGGCGCCGCCGGGCGCCCTTCCTTCGCGCCCGAACTGGGCGTCACGCAGGGCCCCCACGGCCCTCGACTGCGCGTCTGGTCGGCGAGCGCGACCTCGATGGAGCTCGTCCTACTGGCTGCGGACGGCCGCATCGACGACACGCTCGCGATGTCGGCCGGCGACGACGACGTGTGGGAGGTCGCGACCGCTGGCCTGCACTCCGGCCGCCGGTACGCCATCCGCGCGGACGGCCCCGACGACCCCGCGTGCGCCTTCGACCCCGACGCGCTGCTGCTCGACCCGTACGCGCGCGGCATCGAGCCGTTGCCGGCCGGGCGAGACGACTCGCGGGTCGGGCCTTCGCCGCGCTTCACGGGCGTCGTCGTCGCCGATGAGCCCTTCGACTGGGGCGGCATCGACCACCCCGCACGAAGTCTCGACGAGGTCGTCGTGTATGAGGCCCACCTCGCCGGTTTCACGGGGCTCGCCCCGCACCTGCCGCCCGAGCTGCGGGGCACCTACGCCGGGTTCGCGCATCCCGAGACCATCAGGTACCTGCGCGAGACGGGCGTCAACGCCGTCGAGCTCCTGCCCGTGCACGCCTTCGCGTCCGAGGGACACCTGCGCCGGGCGGGGCTGACGAACTACTGGGGATACAACACCGTCGGGTTCTTCGCGCCGCACGCGGCCTACGCGTCGCCCGCGGCGCGAGCCGCCGGGCACGAGGCGATCGCGCGCGAGTTCAAGGGCATGGTGCGGAACCTGCACGAGGCCGGCATCGAGGTGTACCTCGACGTCGTCTACAACCACACGGCGGAGGAGGGCCAGGGCGGCGAGACGATCTCGTTCCGCGGCATCGACAACGGCGCCTATTACCGGCTCGACGACCACGGCACCCCGATCGACGTGACCGGATGCGGCAACTCGATCAACGCCTCGCACCCGATCGTGCAGCAGCTCGTGCTCGACTCGCTCCGGCACTGGGTGAGCGAGTACCGAATCGACGGGTTCCGGTTCGACCTCGCCGCGACGCTCGCGCGCAACGGCGGCGTCGAGTTCGAGCAGGAGCATCCGCTGCTCACCGCGATCGCCGACGATGAGCGCCTCGAGGTCGCGAAACTCATCGCCGAGCCGTGGGACGTGGGGATGGGCGGCTGGCAGACGGGGAATTTCCCCGTCGGCTGGTCCGAGTGGAACGACCGATACCGCGACGCGGCCCGCTCGTTCTGGGTGAGCGACATCGCCCACGCGCGCCACACCGGCACCCACCCGGCCGGGGTCGGGCGCATCGTGACGGCGGCATCCGGCTCGTCCGATCTGTTCGACGACTCGAGGGGGCCGCTCGGGAGCGTGAACTTCGTGACGGCCCACGACGGTTTCACCCTGCGCGACCTCGTGTCGTACAACGTGAAGCACAATCTCCTCAACGGCGAGCTCGGCCGCGACGGCACGAACGACAACCGCTCCTACAACTTCGGCTACGAGGGACCGTCTCGCGACCCCGCCATCGAGGCCGACCGGCGGCTCGCGATGCGCAATCTGCTCGGCACGCTGCTGACCAGCGCCGGCGTGCCGATGCTCACGATGGGAGACGAGGTCGCCCGTTCCCAGGGCGGCAACAACAACCCCTACAACCAGGACACCCCGACGATCTGGTTCGACTGGAACGTCGACGAGGCTGGGCTCGCGCAACGGCAGCACGTCGCCCGCCTCCTCGAGCTGCGACGCACGCACCCGGTGTTGCGGCCGCGCGTGTTCAACCACGGCGACGAGGTCGTGTTCGCCGCGACCCGGAAGGACTGGTACGGCGCCCTCGGCGACCCCATGGGCGACGAGCAGTGGAACGACCCCGCCACCCGGACGGTGCAGTGCCTCGCCTCGACACTCGTTCGCGTCGACGAGCGTCAGGCTCCCGAGCCGCGCCCGACTAAGCGACTCGAACGCGAGCGCCGGGAGGCCTCGCACGGCGGACAGGCCCTCGCCGAGACGCCAGCGGACGCGTACGACGACGCGCCGACCGTCCCCGACGCGCTCGGACTCGCGGGCCGGGGCGTCGGCCGGGATGCCGTGCCGCACGGCTACGCGCTCGACGAGCTGCTGATCATCGTGCACGGCACGGAGGACACGGCCATCGTGCGGCTTCCCGACCCGGGCGCCGTCGCGGAGTACTCGCTGCTGTGGGACTCGGCGGCCGAACGCATCGGCGACATCTGGACCGGTTCCGATGTCGAGGCGCCCCTGCACGCCCGGGCGCTGCCGGGCGCGTCGCTGCGCGTGCAGGGCCCGAGCATCCGCATCTACGCCGCCGTACCGCGGTAGGCCACCCCGCCACCGAACGCGTTGGGACGGTCCGTTCCTCGCTCATCGTGGCGCGCGTGTCATCGTGGCGCCCGGTCGCGCGAGCCGGATGCTCGGCACGGCAGAATTGAGCGATGGGCACGCTGCGGATCGACCTCAACTGCGACGCCGGCGAGCACTTCGGGCGGTGGACACTCGGCGATGACGCCGCCATGTTCGCCTCGGTGTCGAGCGCGAACATCGCGACGGGATTCCACGCCGGCGACCCCGCGGGCATGGTCGACACGTGCCGCGCGGCGGTGGATGCCGGGGTCGCCATCGGCGCCCACGTCGGCTACCGCGACCTCGCCGGCTTCGGGCGCCGCTTCATCGAGGTCGCGCCCCGGGACCTGCGCGCCGAGACGATCTACCAGCTGGGCGCGCTCGCATCGATCGCCCGCAGCGTCGGCGGCGCCGTCCGGTACGTCAAGCCGCACGGCGCCCTGTACCACGCCGTGGCCACGAATCGGGGGCAGGCGGAGGCGCTTGTCGACGGCATCGCGACGTCGGGGACGGGAAGCGATGCCGGCGGCGCGCCGCTGATCCTCCTCGTGGCGCCCGGTTCGCTCGCCGGAGAGCTGGCCCGCGAGCGCGGGATCAGCGTCGCCCACGAGGTGTTCGCCGACCGCGGCTACCTGCCGACCGGAGGGCTCGTGCCCCGGGGCGACCCCGACGCCCTCGTGACTGACCCGGCCATCGTCGCCCGGCGCGCCGTGCGGTTCGCCGTCGAGCGGGTCGTCGAGGCGGTCGACGGCTCGATCGTCGAAGTGGCGGGCGACAGCCTGTCCCTGCACGGCGACACGGCCGGCGCGCCGAGGCTCGCCCGCGCGATCCGGGATGCACTGGTCGCCGCCGGCGTCGAGATCGCGCCGTTCGCCTCGCCGGCGCCGCGTGGGGCGGCGCGGCCGGGCACGGCGTGACGGGCTCGCCGTGACCGCGAAGACGAGCGACGGCCCCGACGGCCCCCGCCTGCTGCCCGTCGGGAGCGAGGCCCTCATCGTCGAGTCGCCGTCGCTCGCGGCGGCCATGGCCCTGCGGGCACGGATCGCCGCTGATCCGCCTCGTGGGCTCACCGAGCTGCTCCCCGCCGCGCGGACGGTGCTGTGCCGGTTCGCGACCGGGCTCGACGCCACGGCAGCCCGCGCACGGATCGCCGCGCTGGTCGGCACGGAGGCGGCGCCGGCGCGTCGGGTGGACGAGGGCGATGCAGCGCGCTCCTTCGGCACGGTGGAGATCGGCGTCGTGTACGACGGCGACGATCTGGATGCGGTGGCCGCGGCGCTCGGCATGTCGCGATCAGCCGTCGTGGCGGCGCACACCGGCAGCCCCTGGACGAGCGCCTTCATCGGCTTCGCGCCGGGATTTGCGTACCTCGCGGGCGGCGACGACCGGCTCACACTGCCGCGCCGCGCGACGCCGCGCACGACTGTGCCCGCCGGATCGGTCGCGATCGCGGGCGGATTCTCCGCCGTCTATCCCGGCGCATCGCCCGGCGGATGGCACCTGCTCGGTCGGACCGACGCCGAGTTGTGGCGACCCGAGCGCGAGCCGCCGGCGCTGCTGCCGCCCGGCACACGCGTGCGATTCCGGCCGGTGCGAGAGCTCGTGCGCGGCGCTGCGCCCCCGGACACCGCGGGAGCGGAGCGACAGCCGGCGTCCGCCGCCGGAGTGCCGGCGCTTCGCGTCGACCGGCCCGGCGGCCTCGCGCTCGTCGAGGACCTCGGACGCCCGGGATACGCCGGCGTCGGCGTGCCAGCTTCGGGCGCGGCCGACCGGGAATCGCTTCGCCGCGCGAACCGACTCGTGGGCAACCCCGCCGGCGCCGCTGCGATCGAACTCGCCGGAACCGGCGCCTCCGGCGGGTTCCGCGCGACGGCCGTCCGCGACACGATCGTCGCCGTCACCGGCGCACCGTGCCGGGTGACGATCACGCGCGCACCGACGCACCGCTCGCTCGCGCGGGGGGAATCGCCGCGCGTCGCGGATCTCGCGCGCGCCGATTGGGGCCGCTGGGCCGACTGGACGCCCGCAGGCGACGAGCTACCGCCATGCGCCGAGCCCGTCGGCGACGCCGACGCTCCGCGCATCGTCGACGCAGCGAGCGGCGCGCCGCTCCTACTGCACGCGGGCGACGCGATCGCCGTCGACCTCGACGTCGACGGCGGCGCCTGGAGCGCCGTCCTCGGGGTCCGTGGTGGCATCGCGGCGCCAGTCGTCCTCGGCAGCCGGTCGCGCGACCTGCTCTCCGGCCTCGGCCCGCTCCCGGTCACGGGCGGCGACGAGCTCTGCGTGCCCGCCGCCGCCCGGGTACACGCTGCCGTCGGCACCGCCGAACCCGATCCCCCGTTGCCGCCCGCGACGGTCAACGAGCCCGCCCCGCTGACCCTGCAGCCCGGCCCCCGCCTGGACCGGCTCACCCCTCACTCGCGGATGCGGCTCACGGAACTCGTGTGGCGCATCCGTCCCGATTCCAACCGGATCGGCGTGCGCCTCGAGCCCGCCGACCCGGATCTCGTCACCGACGACGGCCCGCCGCTCGAGCACGTCGCCGACGCGGAGCTCGCGAGCGAGGGCGTCGTTCCCGGCGCCGTGCAGGTGCCGCCCGGCGGCGGGCCCGTCGTCTTCGGGCGCGACCATCCCGTCACAGGCGGCTACCCCGTTGTCGGCGTGATCTCGCCGGCATCGCTCGATGTCCTGGCGCGCCTCGCACCCGGCCGATGCGTTCGGCTGGTGTCGCAATCACCGGGCGACCACCTCGATGTCATCGGCGCTTGGTAGCGTCACAACGTGGCAGCGATCCCAGATTCGAGCACTCCCCCGTTCAATGACGAGCACGCCCCGCGGCACGCCGCCGGGTTCCCCGCCGACGCGGGCGCCACCGCACCGGTCACGATCGGTGCTCCGACGAATGCCCCGACGGCGGCGAGCCCCGCGGGTGCTCCCGCCGACGCAGACTTCCCGGGCTCGTACCGCCCCGTCATCGGGCGCATCCCGATCCTCGATCTCCGGCCGCAGCTGGCCGACAACCTCTTCCCCGCCAAGAGCTACGAGGGCGACGTCGTGCCGTTCTCGGCCGTGGCATTTCGCGAGGGCCACGACCGCATCGGGGTCGAGCTCGTGATCGCTTCGCCGTCGGGCCGGACTCGGCGGGTTCGCATGCAGCCCGGCGCCCCCGGCACCGACCGCTGGGAGACGACGGTGCAACCGGCCGAGGCCGGCCTGCACACCTGGCACGTCGAGGCGTGGGGCGACGATGTCGCGACGTGGCGCCACAACGCGGGCATCAAGATCCCCGCCGGCATCGACGTCGAGGTCATGCTCGAGCAGGGCGCCCGCGTGCTCGACGCCGCCACCCGCGACCCCCAACTGGGCGCCGACGACGCCGCGGCGTTGCGCGCCGCCGCCGAGCGCGCGCGCGTCGCGTCGGCGACCCCGGACGAGCGCTTCGCTGCCCTCATGGACGACGCGATCACGAGCATCCTCGACGCCCACCCGGTCCGCTCCCTCCTGACCCGCTCAGACAAGCGGCACCTGAAGGTCGAACGACGCCTGGCCGGAACTGGCGCCTGGTACGAGTTCTTCCCCCGGTCGGAGGGCGCGGAGCGGCAGCCGGACGGATCCTGGCGCAGTGGCACGTTCGGCACGGCCGCGAAGCGCGTGCCCGAGGTCGCCCGCATGGGCTTCGACGTGCTCTACCTGCCTCCGATCCACCCCATCGGACGCACGAACCGGAAAGGCCCAAACAACACGCTCACGGCGGGCCCCGGCGACCCCGGCTCGCCCTGGGCGATCGGTGCGGCCGAAGGCGGTCACCGCAGCATTCACCCCGACCTGGGAACGGAGGACGACTTCCGCGACTTCGTGCGTGTCGTCCGCGACAACGGGCTCGAGCTGGCCCTCGACATCGCGCTGCAGGCGGCGCCGGACCACCCCTGGGTGACGGAACACCCTGAGTGGTTCACGGTGCTGCCGGACGGGTCGATCGCGTACGCCGAGAACCCGCCGAAGAAGTACCAGGACATCTACCCCCTCAACTTCGACGTCGATCGCAACGGCCTCTATCAAGAGGTGCTCGATACCTTCGAATACTGGATCTCGTTCGGCGTGACGCTGTTCCGTGTCGACAATCCGCACACCAAGCCGCTGCAGTTCTGGGAGTGGGTGATTCACGAGGTAGGCGCGAAGCACCCCGACGTCATCTTCCTTTCGGAGGCCTTCACGCGGCCGGCCGTGATGCAGGCGCTCGCGAAGGTCGGCTTTCAGCAGTCGTACACGTATTTCACGTGGCGCAACACGAAAGAGGAGCTCGAGGAGTACCTCACCGAGGTCTCGAAAGAGACGAGCGATTTCCTCCGCCCCAACTTCTTCGTGAACACGCCCGACATCCTCACCGAGTACCTGCAGCTCGGTGGCCCTCCCGCCTATCGCATCCGCGCGATCATGGCCGCAATGGGCTCACCACTGTGGGGCATGTACGCCGGCTACGAACTCATCGAGAATGTCGCCCGCCCCGGCAGCGAAGAGAACCTCGACAACGAGAAGTACGAGTACAAGCAGCGTGACTGGGCCGCCGAGGAGGCTGTCGGCCGCTCGCTCGCCCCCTTCATCACACGGCTCAACGAGATCCGGCGCGCACACCCCGCGCTGCAGCAGCTGCGCAACCTCGAGGTGCACGAGACCGACGGCGACAGCATCGTCGCGTTCTCGAAGCACCTCGCCGCCGAGCACAACCCGGCGGGCGTCGCCGACACGATCATCGTTATTGCCACGGTCGATCCCTACGTCGCGCACGAGACCACCGTGCACCTCGACCTCGAGCGCCTCGGTCTCGTACCAGGCGACCGATTCGACGTCGAGGACCTGCTGACCGGCCGGGTGTGGAACTGGGGCGATGACAACTATGTGCGGCTCGACCCCCGCGAGCAGCCTGCTCACGTGCTCCACGTGCGCGGCCGCACGGCCTGAGCGCCATCCGATCCCGACCGACCCCACCGACTTCCCTCGGAGAACCACATGCCGTACGACAACGACCAGCCCCGACGCCCGCACCTGGCGATGCGGGCGATACCGGATGCGCTCGTGCCGAGTGCGGTTGGGCCCGATGCCGCGGGTGGTGTCGGAGCGACCGGTGGCGGGGCTGCGACCGGCGGCAGCGCTGCTGATCCGGGAGATGCCGTCGCCGCGAGTGCGCCGCAGGCGGACCCTGACCGGACGACCCTCACGGCGGCCGAGGCCGCCCACCCGTCAGACGACGAACTGCTCGCGGTCGCCGAGGGGCGCCACTCGGGCCCGCACTCCGTCCTCGGCCAGCACCCGCGCACCTCGCCGGGCGGGGGGCGGAGCGGTACCGTCATCCGCGCGCGCCGGCCGCTCGCCGACGCCGTCACCGCCGTGCTGTCGTCAGGCGCGCGCGTGCGCCTCGATCACCTCGCGCACGGCATCTGGGAGGGCGCGCACGACGGCGAGTTCGACGATTACGTGATCGAGGCCCGCTACGGCGACCACATCGACGTGCGCGACGACCCGTACCGCTTCATGCCGACCGTCGGCGATCTCGACCTCTACCTGCTCGGTGAGGGACGCCACGAACGCCTGTGGGACGTGCTCGGCGCGCACGTCCGGGAGCACGCCGGCACGGTCGGCACGTCGCGCGGCACCGCCTTCGCCGTGTGGGCCCCCCACGCCCGCGCCGTGCGCGTCATCGGGACGTTCAACGAGTGGGACGGCGGGCGACACGCCATGCGTCGGCTCAATGGCCAGGGCATCTGGGAGCTCTTCATCCCCGACGTCGAGCCGGGCGCCGTCTACAAGTTCCAGCTCCTCACTCGGGAAGGCGCCTGGATCGACAAGGCGGACCCCGTCGCGCAGCGCACCGAGCGGCCGCCGCACACCGCATCGATCGTGTCGGCACCGCCCGCGCACGAATGGGGCGACGACGAGTGGATGCGCCGCCGTGCCGAGACCGACCCGCACACCGCGCCCATGAGCGTCTACGAATTGCACGCCCTCTCATGGCGCCCAGGTCTCAGCTACCGGGAACTCGCCGACGCGCTCATTCCCTATCTCGACGACCTCGGATTCACCCACGTCGAGTTCATGCCGCTCGCCGAACACCCCTACGGCCCCTCATGGGGCTACCAGGTGACCGGCTACTACGCACCGACCGCGCGGCTCGGCACGCCCGATGACCTCCGGTATCTGATCGACCGGCTGCACCAGGCGGGCTACGGCGTGATCATGGACTGGGTGCCGGGGCACTTCCCGAAAGACGCCTTCGCCCTCGGACGTTTCGACGGCGAGGCGCTCTACGAGCACGGCGATCCCCGCCTCGGCGAACAACCCGACTGGGGAACGTACGTGTTCAACTTCGGCGACTCCCGGGTGCGCAACTTCCTCGTGGCGAACGCCCTCTACTGGCTCGACGAGTTCCACATCGACGGACTCCGGGTCGACGCCGTCGCCTCCATGCTGTATCTCGACTATTCGCGCACGGAGTGGGTGCCGAACATCCACGGCGGCCGCGAGAACCTCGAGGCGATCGCGTTCCTGCAGGAGGCCTGCGCGACCGCCTACCGTGAGCATCCCGGCATCGTCATGATCGCCGAGGAATCCACGAGCTTCGACGGCGTCACGCGCCCCACCTCGGCGGGTGGGCTCGGTTTCGGCCTCAAATGGAACATGGGCTGGATGAACGACAACCTGCGGTACATCGCGAACGACCCGCTCTACCGCAGCTACCACCACGGGGAGCTGACGTTCTCATTCGTCTACGCGTGGAGCGAGCAGTACGTGCTGCCGATCTCGCACGATGAGGTCGTGCACGGCAAGGGCTCGATGTTCACGAAGATGCCGGGCGACCACTGGCAAAAGCTCGCCAATCTCCGCCTCTTCTACGCCTACCAGTGGGGCCATCCCGGCAAGCCGCTGCTGTACATGGGGCAGGAGTTCGGGCAGCCGAGCGAGTGGGGCGAGGAGCGCGGCCTCGACTGGTGGTTGATGGATCAGCCGCCGCATCGCGGCGTCGCGTCGACGATCGCACGGCTCAATGCGCTGTACCGCTCCACCCCAGCGCTGTGGGAGCTCGATCACGACCCCGCCGGGCTGCAGTGGATCAACGGCGGCGACGCCGGCAACTCGGTTCTCGCATTCCTGCGCCGGGATGCGCAGGGCGATTCGGTCGCCATGGTCTTCAACTTCTCGAACCAAGTCCTGCGCGACTACCGCATCGGGCTGCCCCGCGCCGGTCGGTGGGTCGAGGTGCTCAACACCGACGACGCCGAACTCGGCGGGTCGGGAGTGGGGAATCCGGACGGGGTACGCACGGCGCCCGAGCCGCTCGACGGGTTCGATCAGTCGGCGCACCTCACGGTGCCCCCGCTTGCCGCGGTCTGGCTGCGCCCCGCGGACAGCTAGCGCCGCCGCGCGAAGGAGCGAGCGCCTCACCCGCGCGGCGCCTCAGAACAGCAGGTTCGTGAGGCGCGCGCGAGCCTTGGCGACGCGCGGATCCGCCGGGCCGACCACCAGGAACAGGTCGAGCAGCCGCTCGCGCACCCGCTTCTTGCCGTCGGCGTCGAGCGTGGGGAACCGCGAGAGGAGCCGGTCGAAGGCGTCCTCGACGTGGCCGCCGGAAACATCCAGGTCGGCAATATCGAGCTGGGCGTCGAGGTCGTCGGGAGCATCGGCGGCCGCCGCGCGAATCTCCTCGAGCGTCTTCCCGTGCAGTCGCTGCAACAGCGCGACCTGTGCGCGGCCGGCCCGTGCGTCGTCGTCGGCCGGGTTCTGCGCGATCGCCTTGTCGAATGCTGCGAGACCGGCCTCGTAGTCACCGCGATCGACGGCCTCGTAGGCCTCCCGGTGCAGCGGGGGCAGTTCCGGCTCAGGGGCCGCGGCCGTTTCGTCGTCGTCGGCGGCAGCGTCCTCGCCCTCGATCTCGACGAAGCCGCGCATGCCCTGCTGCTCGGCCACCTGCATGATCTCGCTCAGCAGCTGCGTGATCTGCTCCTCGGGCGGATTGCCGGCGAACAGCTGCAGCGGGCGCCCACCGATGATGCCGAGCACCTGCGGCTGCTGCCCGAGCGACGGGTTCGCGTCGAGGTCGACGCGGATCAGCACCAGCCGGCCGCGCTGTGCGCGCACGAGCCGTGCGAGCACGGGCGACAGCGCCTGTGCCTCGCTCGACCACTTCGCATGCATCTCGACGAGCACCGGCATGAACTGCGAGAGCTGCATGAACTGCTGCAGCGTCTGCTCGTCACCGTCGACGACGGCGTCGGCGAGGCGTGCGATCGGCTCGGCGCCGGCGGCGGCCTGCTGCGCTCGCGCCTGCTCGTCGCCGTCTACCGGGGCGGCGCCGCCCGCCGTGGAGCCCGAAGGCGTTCCCGCCGTTCCCGGCGCTCCCTCCTGAGCGGCCGCGCCTGATCGTGCCGAGCCTTGTCGCTGCTGTTCAGCGCGCTGCACGAGGGACGACAGGTCGACCGCTCCGGCAAGACCTGCTGGTGGGGTGGGGTCAGGAGTCATACGTCACCTCAGATTCGTCGAGTGTGCGGGCACTCGTCATGACGGCCGAGTACCCCAGAAACTGCACCTGTCCGCCGGCTTCTGCGGACGGCACGTAGAACAACAGTTGGTCGCTGTAAATGCTCTCAAACCCGTACGGCGACTCGCCTGTTCCCGCGAGTGCGGCCGCCCGACCCGTCACCGAGAGCGTCGCGAGCTGCGTCCGGGCCGAGAACGTCTCGATCTCTTCGATCGTGATCGCGACGATCGCGCCGCCGTCAAGGGTACCGACGCCGAGCGGCTCATGCGCCGCCGGCCGGTTGGCGAACTCGAGGCGCGAGGCCGCGAGATCGATCTCGGCGAGCTTCGAGTCGCGGTACGACTGATCGACCTGCGGCAGGAACGTGTCGCTCTCGATCGCGAAGGCCGCGGCGTAGGGAGACTCGGCGCCGTGCAGCACGATGTCGCCGTACTGGGACGCGAGGTCGCCGGAGGCGACCGCCAGTGACGAGTCGATGTCGGCGATTCCCGGCGCACCGATCGCCATCGGCGCCGCCTCGGGGAGCTCGACGTTGGCGGCGAGCTGCGTGAGCACCTCGACGCGATATGGCGAGCGCGCCGACTCCTGCACGAGCATGAGGGCCGCCGGCGCGGCGCCCTCACCCCCCGCTTCACCCATCTCGACGACGGCGAAAACGGTTCGCGGCCACTCGTTCGTTGCCTGCGGGACGGCATAGACGACAGCGCCTGCGGGGAAGGGCGTCATCGCGGGAAGGCTGCCGTCGGCGGACAGCGCGGCGTAGGACGCCTCCCGCGATGCGAGGGCCGCCCCGCCGAAGCGCGCGTCGAGCCCTGCTGGGTCGAGCGCCGCGTCGGCTGTGTCGGCAAGCGCGCGGGCGTCCTCGAGGATCCGGTTGAGCTGCTCCTCGTTCACCGCGGGGAGCGCCGCGCCCTCCTGCAACAGCGCTTCGTCGATCGTCGACGTCGGCGTCGCCGTCGGGTTCTCCTCCGCGCCGCCGAGCGCCTCCGGCCACATCTCGGCCGAGCAGCCGGTCAGGCCGAGGCCGCCGACGAGCAGCACGGCCGCGAGACGGAATGACCGTTTCGGCGCCTTGCTGCGGTCGCGCCCGCGAGGCCGTTTCCACTTCGAGGTGTCCTCCTGCGACGCGGCAGGAGTTGCGGGAGGCGCTGGCAGTGTCGGGCCGCCTGGCTCGTCACCGTCGCCGTCGCCGTCGCGGTCGTCGGCGTCGCTTTCAGGGGCTCCGTCGGTGGAGCCCGTCGACGCGTGCTCATCGGTCCGGATGCCGTAGGCAGGAGCAGGCCGATCGACGGATGCCGCGGTCGGCACGGTGGCCGATGCCCGGGTCGGCTCGGCCGGTGCTTCGGGCACCTCGGGCCCCGCGGCTGCGGTCGGGTCGGCGGATGCCGGGGCCGGCTCGTCCGGCGCCGGCTGCTCGGGTGCCCCCGTCGCCTCGGCAGGGGGCGGCACCGACGGCGGCACGCCGTGAGTGGCGAGTGGCGGGGCCTCGGGCGTCGGCGTCGGCGTCGGCGCCCACGGATTCACTGCGTCGGCGGGCCGATCGTCGTCCGTGACGCTCGGCGACTCGGCCAAGGCGGCCGGTGAGGGGGCGGTGTCGTTCACCCGCGTCTCCGGAGCATCCCATGCACGCTCCGCATCCGCGTGCGCGTCCGCCGCATCCGCCGACGCGTCGACCCACGCACGGTCATCCGTCGGGGTGTCGGCGCCCCGACGGTCGTCATGGGCTTGGCCGACCATCACGGTGGGTACCGTGCCCGTGGCGGCCGCATCCTGCGTGTCCGGCTGGGGTGGGGCATCGCGCGGGTCGAGCTGGGCATCCGGCGCGTCGGACGGTGCGTCTGTGGGCGCGGGCGCCGTCGACGGCCGCAGCTGGATCGGCCCCTCGTCGACGCCGCTTCGGCGCGCGCGGCTGCTGCGACGGATGCTCAGCAGCGCCCAGAGGAGCAGGCCGAGGGCGATGAGGAGGAAGACGATGCCGAGCACCAGGAGCGGGCCTGACCACGGCGCACGCCCGTCGAGCGGCCACGACACCGAGAGCTGGCTCGGCGCGGCCTCGTCGCCGGTCGACGCGACCAGCAGCGCGAAGCCCGGTGGCAGGGCGGTTTCGAATTCGAGTGCGCCCTCGCCCGTGTACTCCTCGTACCAGAGGTCGTTGCCGAGGGGATTCGGCGCGGTCGACTCGGCGCCCTCGGCAGCCTCGAACACGAGGGTGCCCGATGCGTCGTCGATCTCGGCCCGGTCGTGCGCGGTGTCGCCGATCCAGCCGGCGATGTCGCCCTGACGACCGACGACCGCGACGATGGGGCCGTCGCCCTGGATCGAGATCGCCTGCGATCCCGCGTTGTCGACAAGGGTTTCGGAGGGCACGACGATGAGCGGTGCGCCCGAGGTGGACGAACCTGCGACCGTCACGTGGTCGGACGACTGCGCCTGCACGATCTGCCACGCCCCGAGGCCGAAGCAAGCGAGACTGACGAGGAAGGCGATGCCAGCGAAGATGAAACGCATGTGACTCCTTCTCGAGCGGACCGCCGGAGACGAGAACCGCTCTCCCCCGTCGGTTCGAGGGAGGACGCCGGGAGCCGCTGGGGCAAATTCTCGGCACTCTTGACCCTTTAGAGTACCTCAGCCACGCTGTTCACCCTGGTATTGCCAAGCAGACGGCAGGATGCCCTCAAGCTCGAGTCGAACGCGGGCCCACTACACTGCATGCGTTGGGGGCGCGGCATCTTCTGCGCCGCCGGGCGACGGCGAGACGGAGGGCCAGATGGCGTTCGAGGAGTTCACGTTCTCGACCACGATGCGCGGCTACAACCGCGAAGAGGTCGACGAGGCGATCCGCAATCTGCGGCGCCAGCTGGCGCAGCGGGGCACTCAGGGAGCAGGCTCCTCCGAGGAGATCGAACGACTGCACGCACGGATCGAGGAGCTCGAGCGCGAGCTGCGGGAGCGCGCCCAGCCGAGTTATGAGGGCCTCGGGAACAAGCTCGCAGGCACGCTCGCGACGGCGCAGCAGCAGGCCGAGAAGCTCGTCGCCGACGCCCATCGCCAGGCGGAGCGGATCTCCGGCGAAGCCGAGCGAAACGCCGCGCGCATCCACCAAGAGGCGAACGACTACGCCGAGCGAGTCACACGCGACGCCGAAGCGCGTGCGGCACGACTGCGCGATGAGACGCGCGATGAAGCTGCCGCGATCCTCGAGAACGCGAACCAGGAAGCCGAACTCACCCGCGAGAACCAGCAGCGCGAGATCGACACCGTCAAAGACCAGGTGACGACCGAGCTGCGCGAACTCCGCCACTCGACCGATCGCGAGATCGCCGCGCTGCGCGCCGAGACCGAGGCCGAGCTCGCGCGCAAGCGCAAAGAGCACGACGACCACAGCGGCGCAGCCGAGGCCGACCTCGCCGAGCGCCGCCGCGCCCTCGAGCTCGAGTTGGGCGCTGCCGAACGCGAACTCGCGACGCGCCGGGAGGCGCTCGAACAGGAGCTGGCGACGAAGCGGGCGCAGGCGCAGCGCGAGATCGATGCCGAGCGTCAGCGCGTCACCGCCGAGCTCGACGCCCAGCGTGAGGAGACGATGCGGGAGCTGGCGGCCGGCCGGAACGCGCAAGAGGTTGAGCTCACGGCTCGGCGCACCGAGTTCGAGCAGCAGCTCGTCGCCGGCGGACGCAAGGCGGAGGCGGCTGCCAAGAAGCTCATCGATGACGCGACCGAGCAACTCGCCGACCTCAACCAGCGCTCAGAGCTCGTGCGCCGCGAGTCGGGCAAGCTCAAGGCGGATGCCCGCCGCAGCGCTCAGGAGACGATCGAGCTCGCCGAGCGACAGGCCGCCGACCTGCTCGACAACGCCAACCGGCAGGCGCGCGAGCGCGCCGCCGAGACCGAGAAGCGCATGCGCGCCACGGTCGAGGAGGCAGAGGCGAAGCTCGTGACACTGCGGGAGCAGCGCGAGGAGATCGAGAACCACATCAAGGGGCTCCGGGCGATGTTCCAGGGCGGCCCGTTCGGGACGAGCGGCGACACGGGCCCAGCCCCGAGCGCACCGTCCGCGCCCGCGAAGGACAGCAGCGGCGCGTCGGGCGCATAGCCGGCACACCCCACCCCGGGGCGTGCCGGGCGGACGCCGAACGCGACGCGCCGGGTAACGCACGGCGATGGCTGCGCATCCGGCCGATGCTCACCGTAGACTCGGGCGAGCGCCGGCGAGCGGCGCGCATGTGCAGGAGGTGCAGCGATGCGGCTCGAGAATCCCTTTCGGGTCGGCTTCATAGCGACGCTCGGCGTACTCGCCGCGCTCGTGCTCGGCGGCATGATCGCCTCGCTGAGCACCGTCATCACCTACATCGGCGTCGCGCTCTTCCTCGCGCTGGGCTTCGAGCCGCTCATCGGCTTCCTCGAGCGGCGACGCTGGCCGCGAAGCCTTGCGATGCTGACGTCCGTGACCGTCGTCTTCGGGATCCTCGCGCTCCTCATCTGGGCGATGGTGCCGTCGGTCACCGAGCAGGTCAACACGTTGACCGACCGCTACACGGTCATCGTGCAGGACATCGTGAATTCGAATGTCATCGAATGGGCGAATCAGACCTTCCCGGCGCTCCAGGTCGAGCAGGCGGTCAACGACGGTCTGCTCTGGCTCCGTGACAATATCGGCATCATCGGCGGCGGCGTGCTGCAGGTCGGCGTCTCGATCGTCAGCTCGGTTTTCGGCATGCTCATCGTGTTCATCCTCACGCTGTACTTCGTGTCGAGCATGAACAGCATCAAGCGCGTCTTCTACCAGCTCACGCCGGCGTCGGGCCGCGCGCGCGTCGCCGACCTCACCGAGCAGATCACGGGATCGGTCGGCAAGTACGTCATGGGGCAGACACTGCTCGGGGTCATCAACGGCGTGCTGACGTTCATCCTGTTGTCCGCGATGGGCGCGGCGCTCCCCGCGGTGTGCGCCCTCGTCGCCTTCCTCGGCTCCCTGATCCCGCTCGTCGGCACCCTGTCGGCCAGTGTCATCATCGTGCTCTCGCAGCTGCTCATGTTGCCGTCCGGCACCAACACGTGGTGGATCCTCGCGATCTACTACGTCGTCTACATGCAGGTCGAGGCGTATTTCATCAGCCCGCGAGTCATGGCCTCCGCCGTCAAGGTGCCGGGGCCGATCGTCGTCGTCGCGGCGCTGACCGGCGGCACGCTCCTCGGCCTGCTGGGCGCGCTCGTCGCGATCCCCGTCGCCGCGGCCATCTTGCTGATCGTGAGACAGGTGGTGATTCCGGCGCAGAACGAGCGGTGAGGCCGGCGCGCCGGCCGCTCGCGCAGACTGGCGCGGAGCTCGCCCCTCTGGTCGCTCCCCCGCTCGTGGCGGCGTCCGGTCAGACGATCCGCCAGCAGTGCGTGTGCCAGTGCCGCCGCCCGTCGAGCGCCTGCGCATCGCCGAGCACGAAATCGGCCCGCCACACGGCGACGTGGGCGATGCCAGGCTGAATGCTGCGCGCGCACCCCGGGCACGAGTACGGCTTCTGCGCGCGTGCGGCTGAGATCGGCTGCACGGTCCAGGCGACGCCGCCCCGCTGCTCGGTGCGGCGCGCCCCCTCGAGCAGGCGGCCGAGGTCGTCACGATCGTCGCCCCGGTCGACGCTCTCGGCGGGACCGCCCCGGGAGCGGCCGGGCCGTCGCCCACCGCCGGGACCGCGCTCAGCGGGGCGCCCGCCGCGGCGGGACCGGTTCGAGCGGGGCATGGCCGCCAATCCGCCGGGCCGCGAATCCCGGCTTCGGTGTGACAGGGGTCAGGTGCGATGCACGGATAAGCGGATCATGCCGCGACAGCCGGTGGCCGCAGCGACGGAAAGGCCTGCCGGCCCGTTCGGCCGACCTAGTACCAATTGTTTGCCTGCGAGTGATTCCATGCGGCACAGGGCGCGCCGTAACTGCTCCCCGCGATGTAGTTCAAGCCCCAATCAATCTGGACATAAGCGTTCGTTCGAAACTCACCCCACCCGTTGGGGAAGTGAAGCGGCATGGCCTGGGGGATGCCGAAGGCGCCGGACGGGTTCTCAGCGTTCGGGTTCCAGTTCGACTCCTTCTCCCACAGAAGATCCAAGCACTGCATCTGATCGGATCCCCAGCCATACGCCCCCATCCGTGACGCGGCGTAGCCCTTAAATGAGTCAGGGTCGTAAGCCATATCAACGTCAGTCGGGGCGCCTCCCGAGTTTCCACCGGTGGAATCGGTGCCGGATCCGGTCTCGATCGGCTCAGGCTCAGGCTTGGGCTCCGGTGTCGTGACGGTGACTGCGCCCGCCTCGCCCGCGCGATCCGTCGTGACCGAGTCGTCCGCGATGGGCTCCTGGTCGCCGACGAGCGCGGCACCATACCCCTGCGCCTGCGCCTGCGCGATCTCGTCGATCGAGGGCACGCTCGAGACCTCCTGCGTACCGCCAGCGCCCTGGGCGACCGCGACGAGCGCGATCCCCGCGATGGCGAACGAGGCCACGGCGGGCGCCAGCACCTTGGCAGTGCGGTTACGAGCAGCTCGCGGCCTGACGGCGCGGACTGCGCCCACGCGCGCGAAGTGCTGGTCGGTCATGTCGAAGCTCGTCTCAGTTGAAGTCACGATGGTACGAAGATAACGGAATGGTCACGGATTAGCAACGGTCGGGCGGGAACAGCATCCCGCCCCTCAGTACCAGTTGGTGTAGCCGTTCCAGACCGTGCACGGCGAGCCGTAGGCGGCCTCGATGTAGTCGAGGCCCCACGTGATCTGCGTGACCGGGTTCGTGCGCCAGTCGTCGCCGGCAGTTGCGAGTTTCTCGGCCGGCCACGCCTGCGGGATGCCGTAGGCGCCCGAGTCCGGGTTCTCCGCGAGGGGGTTCCAGTTGGATTCCTTCTCCCAGAGCTGGTCGAGACAGGTCATCTGCTCGGGCCCCCAACCGTAATCGCCGAGCATGTCGGCGGCGATCGCCTTGAGCTCCGCAGGATTGTTCGGGTCAACCGCCGTAGCCCCGAGGCCGCCGTCTCGGCCGGGGTCGGCCGCCGACACGAGCGCGGTGCCATACCCCTGCGCCTCCGACTGCGCGAGGTCCGCGAGCGAGGGCCCGTCGCCATGACCGTCCGCGCCGGGAAGCAGGAGCGAACCGACGACGCAGCCCGTTCCCAGAAGGGCCATGCCCGCAGCCGCCGAGAGAAGCCGCTTCGGTCCACGCGGCCGTTCGGGTCGGCGCAGATCACGCCGCGAGCGCACGGCGCCGAGGCGGGCGGAGTCGGTCATGCATTCCTTCGGGGGACGGTACGAGAAGCCCGAGGCCGGGCACTGCCGACAATGATAACGGATTGGTCACAGATAGGCCAACATCCGGTCTCGGTCACCGAAACGCAGGCTCGGACGCGACCGGCGCGACGTGAACGCCGGGCGGCGCAGCTCAGCGAATGGCGAGCATGACGTCGACCACCGCGTCGATGAGCAGGTCGACCTGTGCCTCTTTGTAGCCGCCCCGCTTCGGGCGGAACGCGATCCCTCGCACCTCACGCAGCGAAAGTGGCGCGCCGCCGCGCAGGAACGCTTCGAGTTGACGCGCGAACTCGTCGACCTCGCGAACGTCGTAGCCGCGACGCATCATGCCGACGCGATCGAACCGCTCGCCGTCGCCGCGCTGCAAACGCTTGAGCACGGCGCGGGCCGTCGACTTCGTCTCAGCCAGGTAGGTGTCGCGGCCGATGCGCTCGATGCGCTCCTCGCGCTCGCGCACCGCGACGGCGTCTTCGAGACGCTCGAGCGCCGCATCGACGTGCGCCGCCGAATAGCCGCCCTTGCGCATCGTGAATGCGGTGTGCCGGATGCTCCAGGTCGTCAGCCGCTTCCCCTCGCCACCGTTGTCGAAGTTGTCGTAGCGCTGTCGGGCGACCCGCAGCGCGCGGTCGACCTCATCGCGGTCATAACCGAGCTGGCCGCGGGGTGCCTTGGGGAACGTCGAGCCACTCACCCGTCCATTGTGCCCCACGCGCGAGGCAGCATCCGCCCCGATGGTTCGGCGCGCCGTGCGCGGCGGCTACGAGCCGAGGATCAAGAGAGGGCCGCCCCAGTCCGCAGTCCAGAAGTACAGTGCGAACGCGATGGCCCCCGAGGGCAGAATCGAGTCGAGGCGATCGAAGAACCCGCCGTGGCCGGGCAACCACGTCGACATGTCCTTGATCCCGAGGTCTCGTTTGAACATCGACTCGGTCAGGTCGCCCGCGGTCGCGGTGACGACGAGGATCGGCGCGATCACCAGGGCGAGCCACCACGGTTGTTGCAAGAGGAAGATCGAGACGGGAATCGACACAATGACCGCGGTGAGGAACGCGCCGGCGAGCCCCTCCCAGGTCTTCCCGGGGCTGATGCGTGGAGCGAGCTTGTGCTTGCCGAAGTTCAGGCCCACCACATAGGCGCCCGTGTCGATCGCGATGACGATGATGATGATGCCGAGCACCCAGAACTCGCCGCGCTCCTGCGCGACGAGCATGACCGTGAACGAGGCGAGGAACGTGACGTAGATCTGGATGAACGCACCGGCGAGAAAGTCCCGCCAGACCTCAGACCTGCGCGGCCGCGGGTTCGCGAACGACGCCTCGACGAGCCGCCAGGCCGTGACGATGACAATGCCCGCGAGCAGCGCGATCCACTGCCCTGCGGGGCCGAAGTAGTAGGCGACCGGCACGACGACGACGGCGACCGCGGCGGACGGGACGCGCGGGACGTCGCGGCCGCTCGCCCGCATCGCATTCGCGAGTTCGATCACGAGCAGAGCGACCATCGCGACGCCGAAGATGATGAACAGCTGCTTGACGAACAGCAGGCTCGCGATGAGGGCGACGCCGAGCGCGACGCCGAGCGCGATCGCGAAGCCGAGGTTTCGGCCGGAGCGCTGGTTGATCTCGTCGCTCTTGCGACGGAAGCGATCGCGATGCCGGTCGACCTCGGCGCGAAGCTGCTCCACGTCGGCACGAAGCCGATCGCGGCCGTGCTCGTCGAACGGCGAGCGATCGAAGGCGGCACCCTCGAACGGCGGACGGCGCGACCGCCCACCACCTGGCACCGCCGAACGGGCGTCGCGCTCCGATTCGGCACGTCCGTCCCCGTTCAGGGGTCCTCCGTCGTCGCCCACCGCCATTAGCCCGGTCTCACGAGTCAGCTCGAAGCTCTGAGTCGTGTGACTCAGATCTCGAGCAGCTCGGACTCCTTCGCCCGGAGCGCCTCGTCGACGCGATCGATGTACTTCTTCGTGAGCTGCTCGAGCTCCTTCTCACCGCGCGAGATCTCGTCTTCACCGACCTCGTCCTTCAACGCGTCGAGGTCATTCTTCGACTTGCGGCGGATGTTGCGAATCGAGACGCGCGCCTCTTCGGCCTTGCTGTGCACGAGTTTGACGTATTCCTTTCGCCGCTCCTCCGTCAGCTCCGGCATAACCACGCGAAGAATGTTGCCGTCGTTCGACGGCGTCACGCCAAGGTTGGGCGCGTTCACGATCGCCTTCTCGACGTCTTTCAAGGCGCTCTTGTCGTACGGCGTGATGACGAGCACGCGCGCCTCCGGCACCTGCAGCGAGGCCATCTGGCCGAGCGGCGTCGGCGTGCCGTAGTAGTCGACCAGAATCTTCGAAAACAGGGCGGGGTTCGCGCGACCGGTGCGGACCGAGCCGAAGTCCTCGCGGGCGTGCTCGACCGCCTTCGTCATCTTGTCACTGGATTCTTCGAGCACGTCCTTGATCACGTGAAGTCCTTTCGCGGGGCGGTCGGGTTCATCCTACTGTCGGCGCGATCCTCCGCCTCGCACGCGCCGAAATGCGCGGATGCCGGGCTGGGGTTCACTCGGTGCGCTGCGCCGTGACGAGGGTGCCGATTCCGTCGCCGAGGAGGGCCCGGCTGATGTTGCCGCCGTCGTTCATGCCGAACACCCGCATGTCCATCCCGTTGTCCATGCACAGGCTGAAGGCGGTCGAGTCGACGACCTTGAGGCCGCGCTGCAGCGCCTCGTAGTACGTGATGCGATCGATGAGCTCCGCGTCCGGGTGCGTTTTCGGGTCTGCCGTGTAGACGCCGTCGACGCCGTTCTTCGCGACGAGAACGACGGTCGCCCCCACCTCGAGCGCACGCTGCGCAGCGACCGTGTCGGTCGAGAAGTAAGGAAGGCCGGCGCCCGCGCCGAACACGACGACGCGGCCCTTCTCCATGTGCCGCTTCGCACGCAGCGGGATGTAGGGCTCGGCGACCTGACGCATCTCGATCGCCGACTGGACACGTGCGGGGGCGCCCGCCTGCTCGAGGAAGTCCTGCAACGCGAGTGCGTTCATGACCGTGCCGAGCATGCCCATGTAGTCGGCGCGGGCCCGGTCCATGCCGGCATCGGCGAGCTGGGCGCCGCGGAAGAAGTTCCCGCCGCCCACGACGATCGAGATCTGCACCTGCTTCGCCGCTTCGGCGATCTCGGCGGCGATGCGGCGCAGCACCGCCGGGTCGACGCCCATACGGCCTGCTCCGAACGCTTCTCCCGAGAGTTTGAGGAGGACTCTGCGTTGACGTTCGGGCTCGGGCATAGGGGCTCCTCTCACGGCACGGGCAACCTCACTGTACCGGCATGGTCGAATCGCACCCTCTGCGACCGCGCGAGGCCGGATCGACCGCACCGGGCCAGACGACGACGGCGGGGCCGAACCCTCAGGTCCGACCCCGCCGCCGGTGGACGGCGTGCGGCAGCTAGGCGCCCACGCGGAAACGGGCGAAGTCGGTGACCTCGATGCCCGCGTCCTTCGCGACCTTGCCGACCGACACCTTGTTGTCCTTCGCGTAGTCCTGCTCGAGGAGGGCGATCTGCTTGAAGTATCCCTTCAGGCGACCGTCGATGATCTTCGGCAGGGCCGCCTCGGGCTTGCCCTCGCCACGAGAGATCTCCTCGACGAGCTGGCGCTCACGCGCGACCTCTTCCTCCGGCACGTCGTCCGCCGAGAGGTACGACGGGTTCGCGAAGGCGATGTGCTGGGCGATGCCTCGCGCCGTCTCAGCGTCGGAGCCGGAGTAACCGACGACAACACCGACCTGCGGAGGCAGGTCCTTCGACGTGCGGTGCAGGTAGATCTCGATCGTCTCGCCCTTCACCAGCGCGACGCGACGCAGCTCCATCTTCTCGCCGAGGATCGCCGCAACGCCCTCGATCGTCGCCGCAACGGTCTGGCCGTCGGCGTCAGCCGCGAGCGCCTCGTCGACGTTCGTGGCGCCGGCGGCCGCGACGGCTTCGAGCACCTGGTCCGCGAGCGCGACGAACTTGTCGCCCTTGGCGACGAAGTCGGTCTCGCAGGCGAGCTCGACGAGCGACGCGGTGCCGTTGCCGTTGTCCTTCGCCACGACGAGGCCTTCGCTCGTCGAGCGGTCGGCGCGCTTCGCGTTGCCCTTGGCACCCTTGAGGCGCAGGATCTCGGTCGCCTTCTCACGGTCGCCGTCGGCCTCTTCGAGCGCCTTCTTCGTGTCAACCATGCCGGTGCCGAGCTGTTCGCGCAGCGCCTTGATGTCTTCGAGGGTGAAGTTCGCCATCAGTCGTTGTCTCCTCGTGGTCGGTGACCTATTCCGCGGTCGTGGTGGTCTCAGCCTCGACCGACTCGGTGTCGGCAGTCTGAACGGCCTCCGGCTCGGTCTCGGTGTCGGCGGCGGGAGCCTCATCAACCGGGGCTTCCGCGGCGGGAGCCTCGTCAGCCGGGGCTTCCGCGGCGGGAGCCTCGTCAGCCGGAGCTTCCGCGGCAGGAGCCTCGTCAGCCGGAGCTTCCGCGGCAGGAGCCTCGTCGGCGGGAGCCTCCGCGGCCGTCTCCGAGGCTGCTTCTGCACTCGCCTCGGTGGTCGGCTCGCTGCCGGTGCCGCCCTGGTTGAGCAGCTCGAGCTCCCACTCGGCGAGCGGCTCGGCTGCCTCGGCGGCCTCACTCGGCTTCTGGTGACGCTGCTTGAGCCCCTCAGCGGCCGCGTCGGCGACGATGCGCGTGAGCAGCGAGACCGAGCGGATCGCGTCGTCGTTGCCCGGGATCGGGTACTGCACGTCGTCGGGGTCGCAGTTCGTGTCGAGGATGGCGATCACGGGGATACCGAGCTTTTTCGCCTCGTCGATCGCGAGGTGCTCTTTCTTGGTGTCGACGACCCAGATCGCCGAGGGCGTCTTCTGGAGGTTGCGGATACCACCGAGCGACTTCTCGAGCTTGTCGCGCTCGCGGCGCTGGATGAGCAGCTCCTTCTTCGTGAACCCCTTCGACGTGTCGTCGAAGTCGACGAGGTCGAGCTCCTTGAGGCGATTGAGTCGCTTCTGCACGGTCGAGAAGTTCGTGAGCAGGCCGCCGAGCCAGCGCTGATTGACGTAGGGCTGGCCGACACGCGTCGCCTGTTCGGCGATCGACTCCTGTGCCTGCTTCTTCGTGCCGACGAACAGGACCGTGCCGCCGTGGGCGACGGTCTCCTTGACGAAGTCGTACGCCCGGTCGATGTAGGCGAGCGACTTCTGCAGGTCGATGATGTAGATGCCGGAACGCTCCGTGAAGATGAAACGCTTCATCTTGGGGTTCCAGCGGCGGGTCTGGTGCCCGAAGTGGACGCCGCTGTCGAGCAGCTGGCGAATGGTGACGACGGCCATGGTCGTTCCTCCGTGTTGTGCGCGCTCACGCGCGGATGCGGTTGACGATGCGGCGGGGTGCCGCGATCCCTGGTGCCCCGGCGCACATCCGCTCACACGCACCGGCATAGTGGCCGTTGCGATCGAGACCTGGGATGCGGACCGTGTGCGGGCACGCGAAGTCAGTCCGAGACCGGACTGCGCCTGGCAGTCTACACCGGATGCGCAACGCTTCGCAGCGTCGTCGCCGGTCGTGCTGTGGATGGCGATGCTTCCACAGCCGGCCGTCGCGACGGTGCGCCGCGCGGTGGCCGCCGTCCACCATCGACGCCATGACGCGCTCGCACATCGCCCGACTCCTCGCCCTCGGTCTCGCAGCCGCGGCGGCGATCACCGCCGGCGTCGGCGCCGGCCCGGCATCGCATCCCGTTTCGGCGAGCACCGCGAGCACGGTGCCCGCCGCGGACTCGATCGATGTCGATGCTCGTGAGGGCGACTGGTCGTGGCCGGTCGCTCCCCCACACCCGGTGACGCGACCGTTCGAGGTGACCGGCCCCTACTCCCCCGGCCACCGCGGCATCGATCTCGGCGTGCAGCCGGCGGCTGCCGTCGCGGCGCCCGCTTCGGGCGTGGTCCGATTCGCGGGGGTCGTCGTCGATCGTCCGGTCCTCTCGATCGCTCACGACGACGGCACGATCTCGAGCTTTGAGCCGGTCGAGGCCACGGTCGCCATCGGCGAACGGGTCGAGCGGGGCCAGATCGTCGGGCACCTCAGTAGCTCGATCAGGCACGCCCCGCAGGGAGGCCTCCACCTCGGGGCACGCGTCGACGGCGCGTACCTCAATCCCCTGTTCCTGCTGGGCGCCCTCGCCCCAGCGGTGCTGCTTCCCCTCGGCGACCGCACCGACGCGGGCCGCGTTGCGCTCGAGGTCGGACGGCCTGCCGGGTTCCATGCGCGGTCGCAGCACTCCCGGAGGCCGCAGACGACGTGACCGAAACCGTAGCCCGCCCGATCAATGTCACGAAAGGACACCACGTGCGCCACTTCCTCGAACTTCCACCGCCGCGGAGACGACTCCGCCTGCCGTCGGTGCGGCGAACGCTCACGGTCGCGATCCCGTGCGCGGTCCTCGCGCTCGCCGCCGTGCTCGCGCTCCTGTTCGTGCCGACGCCGGGTTCGGCCTCGGCGGCCGACTACGGCCCGGGATTCGACAACAGCGACAACGGCGGCAACGGGCGTATCGGCGCGTATCGTTTCGAAGGCCGCAACGTGTACTGCCTCGAGCCGCTTCGCGACCGGCCGATCGGGGCGACGAACGCCGCCGGCGACGTCGGGCCGTCGGAGCTCGGCGTGCCCGCGCGGGACCTGGCCGCCGTGAACTGGGCGATCTCGACGTATGGCCAGTCCGACGACCCGATCATCGCGAGCGCGGTCGCCATGTTCGTGTGGTCGATCGTGGCCGCCGACGAACTCGCATCGGCCGGTGCCGGCGACGACGGGCGCCTCGTGCGCGTTCCCGAGCCGTTCCGCGCCGACGTCCGCAACACGCTCGCCACGCTTCGTCACGAGGCCGCACTCGTCACGTTGGCGGGCGAGGCGTCGCTGCACGGCGAACTCGACGTGCGCTTCGACCCCGACGACTGGGGGACGGGAACGGTCTCGCTCACCGCCTCCGATGCGGCCTCGACCGCGACCGTGACCATCGACGGCGCCGTGTTCGTCGGCGACGGCGCTGAGCGCGCCGCCGAAACCGTCGAGCAGCCCGGCGCGCCGGGTTTCGGAGCACCGGGTGCCCCGTCTGGCAGTCCGGGCCTTGGTGCCGGCGACGACGGCGCAGGTCTTACCGGCACCGGTGGCGCGGGCGGTGACGACCTGAGCGGAAGCGACCTCGGGGACGGCGATGATGCACCGACCGGCGACGATGCACCGATCGGCGGGGGATCACCGAGTGGCGATGGCTCCGGGGTGACCGCAACGCTTCGCCCGGGGGAATCGGCGCCGTTCCGCGTCGAGGGTGACAGGGTGGTCGGCGAGGCGTTGACCGTCCGCGCGACGGGCACACTCATGAGCGAGACCAACGCGTGGCGTCCGGCCCTGGCGTCGTTCGAGACGCCGGGGGCGCAGTTGCTCGGTGGCGAGGGCGGCACCGACCGTCCCGAGGTCGAGATCGCGGGCGAGGCCACGCTCGCGAGCCCCACGTTCGAACCCGTCATCTCGACCGAGGTGGAGTCGAGCGACCTGCGCATCGGCGACCCGTTCGTCGATCTCTGGAGTGCAGCGGTGCCAGGCGGAGCGTGGCTCCGCGATGAGACCGGTGCGTACGCCGCGGTCACGGTGACCGGCATCGTCTATGGCCCGTTCGACACCATGCCCCAGCGATCGAGCGATCCGCCGGCGAATGCCCCGGTTGCCGCGACGTTGACGGCCGTGCTCGGCGGCGGCGACGCCGATCCCACGACCGGACCGGTTCGCGTGTCGACTGCTGAACTCGGAACGCCGATCGTCGCCGAACGGGCGGGGTACTACGTCTGGGTCGTCTCCATCGAGTCCGGGTCCCAGCCCGGGACCAGCCCATTGCCCGAGGGCTACGCCTGGCACGACGATTTCGGCGTGCCGAGCGAGATCGCACACGTGTCGCCCGAGCCGGAGCCGACTCCCGCACCGACACCGCCGCCCAGCGAAACGACGCCCCCGGCGACAACGCCCGCCGAGACCCCGTCGCCCGAGCCTCCATCGGCAGAGCCCGACACGCCCGCACCCCCGATTGCCGAGCCTGAGGTGCCCACGGCACCCGACGGTGGTGACGACGAATCATCGCTGGCGGCGACGGGCGGCGTTGGTGACCTGAATTGGGTGGCGATCGCGGGCGTCGGCGCCGTCGCGGTCGGCTGCATCATCGCGGCAGCGGCGATCAAGCGCGCGGATGCGCGAGTCGATAGGCGTCGCGAAGCCGCTCGGCGCTGACGTGCGTGTAGATCTGCGTGGTGCCGAGGCTCGCGTGACCAAGCAGCTCCTGCACCGCTCGCAGGTCGGCACCGCCGTCAAGGAGGTGGGTGGCCGCCGTGTGCCGGAAGGCGTGCGGGCCGGCCGGCCCACCTCCCGACGTGTCCGCGAGCTCGCGCCGCGCCACCTCATAGACGGTGCGCGCGCCGATCCGACGACCCTTCGCGCCGAGAAACACCGCGTCACCGGAATCGTCGACGGCGAGTTCGCGCCGCCCCCTGTGCAGATAGTCGACGATGGCCCGCTCGGCGGGGCGACCGAACGGTACGGTGCGCTCCTTGCCGCCCTTGCCGAGCACGCGCACGGTGCGCCTGTCGAGGTCGAGGTCAGGCAGGTCGATCGCGCAGCACTCCGACACGCGCATCGCTCCGCCGTAGAGCAGCTCCACGACCGCCAGGTTTCGCAGGGCGATGGGGTCACCCGTCTCGGCCCGCGACTGCAGTCCCTCGAACAGCGACGACATCTCAGTCTCCGACACCACACGCGGCAGGCTCCGCCCGGCCTTCGGTGAGCGCAGTCGTCGGGCCGCGTCGGGACCTGTCCCCGTCCGCGCGAGCCACGCGGTGAATCCCCGCGCCGTCGACGCGCGGCGCGCGATCGTCGACGCGGCCAGGCCTCGATTCGACGCGGCCCAGAGCCAGTCGCGCAGCAGCTCTAGCTCGAGCGAGTCAGTCGTCGACGCCCCGTTGGCCTCGAGATGCGTCATGAGGTCGTCGAGGTCCGCTCGATACGAGCGAATCGTGTGGGGTGACGCGGCGCGCTCGCGGTCGAGCGCGCGAAGGTACTCGGCCATCGCCGCTCGCGTCTCGGTCACCGGTTCACGGTATCCGCCCTCCGCCGGCAGGACCCACTACGGAAGCGCGAGTCGCTCACGCAGCCGGCGGATCAGCCCGCGGCGCGTCGCCAGCTCCCGCTCGAGCCCAGCGCGCGACCGTCGAGCTCGAGCGCCGCGAGCGCGCCGCGCACCGCGAGCTCGGAGAGCCCAGCCCGGCGGGCGAGATCGCCCGCCGACTGCCCGCGTCGAGGCTGCAGCGCCTCCCACACGCGCACCGCATCGTCATCGAGACCGTCGATGCCGTTCGGGCCGGAAGTCCGCACCTCCAGGCCGGGCAGGGCGAGCTGCGGATGCGCGTCGATCTCGCCGTGCACGAGCTCAAGCGCGTGATCGAGGTGGGCGACGAGCGTCGCGTTGAACTCACGGATCAGGCGGTGACAACCGACCGACGTGGGCGTCGTGATGCTGCCCGGAACGGCACCGAGCGGCCTCCCGAGCTCGCCGGCGTGCCCGGCCGTATTGAGCGCGCCGGAGCGATACCCGGCTTCCACGACGATCGTCGCGGCCGACATGGCCGCGATGACGCGGTTGCGCTGCAGGAACCTCGAACGCGTTGGCGCGGTGCCGCAGGGAAGTTCCGCGATGACGGCCCCACCTCCTCGCATGATGCGCCGCAAGGTATCGGCGTTTCCGGCGGGGTACAGGCGGTCGGCACCTCCCGCGAGCACGGCGACGGTCGGATGTGTGCCCGCGAGCGCCGAGCGGTGCGCGGTGACGTCGATGCCGTAGGCCCCGCCCGAGACGATCGTGCTCCCCCGGTCCGCGAGGCCGTCGGCGAACTCGGTCGACACCCGCTCGCCATACGGGGAACATGATCGAGACCCGACGAGCGCCGCCGGGCGATCGGCGAGCGAGCCGACACCAATGTCGGCGAGCCCGCGGTCGCCGCGCACCCAGAGGGCGTGCGGACGCCCCGCCCCGAGGTCATCGCACCCCGCCGGCCAGTCTCGGTCGCCGGGCATGACGACCCGGGCCCCCGTCGTGATCCCCGAATGCACGTTGGCCGAGACGCGACCGTAGTCGGCACGCGGCCGCCAGCGATCGACGGCGCGCTCCAGGCGCCCCGGAATCGCGGACAGCGCCCCGTCGGCACCGACCGCGGCGAGCGCCGCGCGGAGGGCAGCGTGCGGCTCGACGCAGAACAGGAGCCGCGCGCCGGCCACCGCGCCGATCGACGCGGTCAGCTCTCCGGCGTCGAGATCGCCCGGCTCGGCGATCGACGACCACGCGACCGCCGCGAGCCGCCGCTCGAGATCGGCCTCCTCGTCGCTGCGGCCCATCGCCGCGAGCGACGTCGCGTTGGCCGCGAGCGACCGCCGCCAGGCGACCGTGTCAGGCCGCGGGATGCGCTCGAGGACCTCGAGAAGGGGCTGAGCGTGGTCGTGGTCATCGGTCATGCGGTGCGCTCCAGGTCGATCGGGGCGAATGCGGATTGGACGTGGCACGAGATCGGTTTCGCCACCGTCTTCAGGTGCCGGCAGACGAGACGGTCACGTGAGGGCGCGCGTGGACATGCGATAGAACAGCGCCTCGCGGAGATGCCCGCGGCCAGGGCGCCCAGCCCCGTCGAGGTCGGCGATCGACCAGGCGACGCGGAGCACGCGGTCATAGCCGCGCATCGTGAGGAGCCCGCGGTCGAGGGCACGGTCGAGGTCGGATGTCTCGCTCGGTGGCAGGCGGACGGGACCCGATCGAAGCCACTTGCCCGACACCTGGCGGTTCGTACGCCACGGCGTCGACGCGAGGCGCTCGTGCGCGGCGGCCCGCGCGTCGCACACGCGGCCACGGGCCTCGGCCGTCGTCATGCCGGACGCACGACCGGCCTCGAGCTCGGCCTGTGCGACGCGTTGCATCGCCCCGGAGACGCGCTCGACCCGCAGCTGCACGTCGACGCGGTCGAGGAGCGGGCCCGAGAGACGCGCGAGGTAGCGTCGCTGCTGCATCGGCGTGCACATGCACGGCTGGTCGATCGACCCCGCATTGCCGCACGGGCAGGGATTCGCCGCGAGCACGAGCTGATAGGCCGCGGGAAACTCGGCCACGCCCGCCGCACGGTGCACGACGTGCCGGCCCGATTCGAGCGACTGACGCATCGAGTCGAGCACGTCTCGTGAAAACTCGGGTGCTTCGTCAAGGAACAGCACGCCGTTCGTGGCCAGCGACACCGCGCCCGGCCGGATCGCCCCCGACCCGCCGCCGAGCAGCGCAGCCGTCGAGGCGGTGTGGTGCGGCGCCTGCATCGGCGGACGACGGTCGAGCGGGCTCGTGACCGTCAGGCCCCGCAGCGATCGGACGGCAGCCACCTCGATGGCGCGCTCGACCTCGAGATCGGGCAGCACGTCGACCAGGCGCTCGGCGAGCATGGTCTTGCCCGCCCCCGGTGGCCCCACCATGAGGAGATGGTGACCGCCGGCCGCCGCGATCACGAGTGCTCGCACGGCCTCGTCGTTTCCGACGACGTCGGCAAGATCGCGGCCGGCGGCGGACGACGTGGCGTGCGCGAGCGGCGCCGACCGCCCCGAAGCGGCGACGGCGCTCGTCGACGAGTGCTGCCGGCTCGTCGGTGACTCGGCCGGTTCGTCGGCGAGCGTCTCGGCGTCGGCGCCGTAGTGCATGGCCGCGGCGCGCAGCGAAGCGACGGGGAGGACCTCGACGCCCTCGACGAGCGAGGCTTCGGCGGCACTCGCGGCGGGCACCATCACGCGTGCGGCCCCCGCGCGGGCGGCCGCGGCGACCACGGGCAGGATGCCCGGCACGGGACGAACCGTGCCGTCGAGCCCGAGTTCGCCGACGTGCACGGTGCGGGCCGGCCCGGTGGTGTCTATGACGCCGCTCGCCGCGAGCACCGACACGGCGATCGCGAGATCGAATCCGCTGCCATGCTTGCGCAGGGAGGCCGGCGACAGGTTGACGGTCACGCGGTCGGCCGGGAGCGAGCACCCGGTGCTCTGCAGCGCCGCGCGCACCCGGTCGAGCGCCTCGCCGAGTGCCGTGTCGGGCAGTCCCACGAGGAGGAACTTCGGCAGCCCGCTGGCGATGTGCGCCTCGACGTCGACGCGATCGCCGCCGATGCCGGTCAGCGCGATGGCGATGCTCTTGGCGCTCGACACCTGTCTAGGCCCCGATCGCGCGACGGTGGTGGAACTCGGGCGATCGGCCCCGAGGGGCGACGATGCCGACGGCATCGAGGCGGATGCGCTGGCAACGATGCGGGTTCACGGCGATCCAGGCGCCCGCGAGGCGGCGAAGACGCGCCAGCTTCTCGGGGGTGATCGCCTCGAGCGGATGACCTTTCCCGGTGGACGAGCGCGTCTTGACCTCGACGAACACGATCTCGCTCGCGTCGCGAGTGATGAGGTCGATCTCGCCGTACGCGCAACGCCAGTTCCGGGCGATGATCTCGTGCCCCGCCGCCGCCAGAAACGCCGCCGCGAGCTCTTCGCCGCGCCGGCCAAGCACATCTTTCGTTCGCATCCGCGCCACCCCCGCGAACATGGTCGTAGCTCGGCGCACGCCGATGCCCGACCGGCGGGCGCTCCTGTGGACGCATCGGGCTCCACAGGCCGGAGACGACCGGGCGGGGCCGCGCGCGGGGGCTTCGGTAGAATGGCGCCGTCCGGCGAGCGCTGTTGCCGCCGTCGCCTGAAAAATGGGCGATAGACCTTCCTCGGTCGAGTCATATACGGCCCCCAGCTTCCGTGTGCACTCCCGAAAGGCACTGTTTTGTCATCTCCGACCACCTTCGATGGCTCATCCACGACCACCACGAGCGCCGACACCGAAACCGGCGCCGATCGCATCGCCACCGCGGCCGGCACTGCGGCGCCCACGGCGACGCAGACCGTCGCCGAGCGCATGGCCACCGTGCTCGCCGCGCACGTCAGCGACGTCTTCGGTCTCATGGGCAACGGCAACGCCTACCTCATCGACGCGCTCGCCCGCCTCACCGACGTGACCTACCACGCGGTGCGCCACGAGACCGCGACCGTCGCCTCGGCCGACGCCTATCACCGGGTGTCGCGTCGCATCGCGGTCGCGACCGCCACCTACGGTGCAGGCTTCACCAACACCATCACGTCGCTCGCCGAAGCCGTCAGGTCATATACGCCGCTGCTCCTCATCGCCGGTGACGCCCCGACGACCGGCATGCGCGATTGGGACCTCGATCAGACCGCCATCGCGACCGCCTGCGGGGCGACGACGTTCGTGATCGACCCGGCCACTCCGGGCGCGACGACGCTCGCGGCACTCCGCCACGCGGTCCGCGAGCGCACCGCGGTCGTGCTGTCGGTGCCGTACGACGTTCCGACGGCCGACGCCGCCGACGAGACCCTCGACCTCGACGCGCCGCTCGACGCCGAACCGGTCGCGCTCGACGAGGGAGCCGCGCGCGCCGCTGCCGAGGCCCTCCTCGCGGCCGAGCGCCCCCTCGTGCTCGCGGGCCGCGGTGGCCGTGCCGCCGCCGCCGACCTCTGGGCCGTCGCCGATGCGATCGGCGCCCTGACGGTGTCGAGCGCACCGGCACGTGGCACGTTCGCCGGCCGCACCCTCGACCTCGGCGTCGCGGGCGGCTTCGGCTCGGAGCGCACGCTCGGCTACATGCGCGACGCCGACGTGGTGCTGGTCGTCGGCGCGAGCCTCAACCAGTTCACGACCGCCTTCGGCACGGCGCTCGGCGAGCACGCGCGGGTCTTCCGCGTCGACGACCGCGACGTCGCGCCGAACCCCGCCGTCACGGACCTCGTGCGCGGCGACGCGAGCCTCGCGGCCGCCGCGATCCGCGGCATCGTGGAGCGGGCGGAACAGGCCGTGCCCCGCGAGCGGTGGGCGGGCGTCGACCCGGAGCACGTCGCGGGGGCGCAGTTCGACCGCGAGCCGGGCAACGACGACGCGCCAGCCGACCGGCTCGACCCGCGCAGCCTCATGCGCGAGCTCGACGCGATCGTGCCCGAGCAGCGCATCGTCGCATCCGACGGCGGCCACTTCCTCGGCTGGGTGCACTACCACTGGCGGCTGCCATCCGCCGACAGCATCACGCTCGTCGGCACGCAGTTCCAGTCGATCGGCCTCGGGTTCCCGAGCGCCCCAGGCGTTGCGGCGGCCGCGCCGGATCGGACCCTCACGGTCGTGACGGGCGACGGCGGCGGACTCATGGGCCTCGCCGATCTCGACTCGGTCGTGCGCGCCGCCCGCAGCGCCATCATCATCGTCTTCAACGATGCCGCCTACACGGCCGAGGTCACGCAGTACGGCACCATCGGCCTCGATCAGCGCGCCATGCTCATCGATCGCGTCGATTTCGCGAAGTTCGCGGAGGGCGTCGGCGCGACGGGCGTCGTCGTGCGCACGCTCGACGATCTGCAGGCCGTCCGCGACTGGGCCGAACGGGGAGCCGAGGGCACGATCCTGCTCGACTGCCGGATCGACGGCTCCATCGTGGCGCCGTTCCAGCAGGAGATCATTGAGAACATGCACAAGACCGCCAAGCGCATCCAGCGCTGACTTCGAAGAACGCGGGGGCCGCGCGCAGCTGCGCGCGGCCCCCGCTTCGACTTACTCGTCGAGCGCGAGCTCCTTCGGCAGTTCGAACTGCTCCGAGGCGAGCTCTTCGACGTTGACGTCTTTGAACGTGAGCACGCGCACCTGCTTCACGAAGCGGTTCGAACGGTAGATGTCCCACACCCATACGTCGTTCATCGTGAGCTCGAAGTAGAAGTCGTGCTCGGTGTCGCGGCGCTGCAGGTCGACCGTGTTCGCGAGGTAGAAGCGCCGCTCGGTCTCGATGACGTAGCGGAACTGCGTCACGATGTCGCGATACTCGCGAAACAGCGCGAGCTCGAGATTGCGCTCGTATTCGTCGAAGGTGTCCTCGTCCATGATCGCCCCAGTCTAGGCGCTGACGACGCGCTCGGGATGCGCGGTCTGCTCAGCCGCCGCGGCGCGCAGCCACGTGCGGCGGTGCAGGGACGACGCCCCGTGCGCGGCGAGTGCGGCGTAGTGGGCGGGCGAGCCGTAGCCGACGTTCGAGTGCCAGGCATAATCGGCGTACTCACCAGACTCGTGCGCCGACCGCATGAGGGCATCGCGCTCGACCTTCGCGATGACTGAGGCCGCCGAGACCACTGCGCAGTCGCGGTCGGCCTTCGGTCGCACCGAGACGTCGAGTGGATGCTCGAGGGCCGGCGAGAGCCAATCATGCGAGCCGTCGAGCACGATCGCCGCGCGTGCGACGGGCACGCCGACCTCGTGCAGGGCCGCGAGGGCGCGTTTTGCTGCCGCGGCGAGGCACGCGATGATGCCGAACTCGTCGATCTCGGTCGCGCTGCAAAGACCGACCCCCGCCGCCGTGACCCACGCGCGCGCCGCCGGCTCGACGTCGACCCGGCGCTTGGCCGTCAGGAGCTTCGAGTCGCGCAAGCCCGCGGGGAACCCGGCCGTGAGCTCTCGCGCACCGATGGCACAGGCCCCGACTGCGACGGGGCCTGCGATCGCGCCCCGTCCGACCTCGTCGATGCCAATCACGACCGGCGCACGGCCGAGCAGCGCTCGCTCGAGCGCAAGGGTCGGGTCCACGGCGGTCGGCGTCGCAGGAGACATGTCAGGTCGCGAGGGCGGGCTCGCGCGACGGAACCTGCGCGAAGACCTCGGGATAGTTCCCGAGGACGCCGAAGCGCTCGAACGGCCAGTTGATCAGGACGGCGCGGCCGACGACGTGGTTGAGCGGGACGAACCCGCTGTGCGGCCCGTCCTGGTGGTATCGAGAGTCTTCCGAGTTGTACCGATTGTCACCCATCACCCAGAGGCTATCGGCGGGAACCGACACATCGAACTCCATACCGGATGCCGCGCTGTTGCCCGCGAGCTCGGCGTACGGCTCCGAGATCGCCACGTCGTTGATCACGAGCTGTCCGTACGCGTTACAGCACACGACGTGGTCGCCCGGCATGCCGATGATCCGCTTGATGAGGCTGTTGTTGTCGTCGGAGGGCTTCAGGCCCACCGCCTCGAGCCCGCCGTCGACGATCGTCTGCACCACTGATTTTTCGGGCGACGGCTGCGTCGGCAACCACCCGCCGGGATCGGTGAAGACAACGACGTCGCCTCGGGCGATCGGCACGACGCTCGGCTGGAGCAGGTTCACGATGATGCGGTCGTTGACGACGAGCGTCGATTCCATCGAGGCCGACGGGATGTAGTAGGGACGGATGAGGAAGGTCTTCACGAGCACGGCGACCACAATGGCGATCACCGCGATGATCGCGACCTCGCGAAGGAAGCTGACGAATGAGCTCCGACGCCGAGGCTTCTTCACCTCGCCGGCCGCCGAATCGCTCGCGAATGCCGGGACCGCCCGGGTCTCGCCGCCCCCGACTTCTCCGAGGAGCTGGTCGGCGACGATCGCCGCCTCGGCCGTCGTGGTCATCGGCAGGGTTTCGGGGTGCACGGGAACGCGCCGAGCGAGTTCGCGAACCGCCTCGTGCTCGTCGATCGGGCGCCGACGGTGCCGGCCCGCGTGCTTCGCGCGCACGTGCGCCGGTCCGCGCCACGCGAGGAACGATTCGCGCTCGGGAAGCGCGCCCCGGCTGCTTCCCGCATCCGCATCGCGATGTTCGTTGCCGCCGACGTGCCCGCCTCGGTCGCCGTCAGCTTCGTCCCCGTCGGCTCGCACCGCCCCATCGCCGTCCGCCACCCGAGTCCTTCCTCACCCGAAAATGCCCGTGGCTCCCACTGTGGGGAGCCACGGCAGTCAGCTTACGCGTCTCGCTTCTCGCGGATCTTCGCGGCCTTGCCGCGTCGGCCTCGCAGGTAGTAGAGCTTGGCGCGTCGCACATCGCCTCGTGAGACGATCTCGATCTTGTCGATGACGGGCGAGTGGACCGGGAACGTGCGCTCGACACCGATCTGGAAGCTCACCTTGCGCACGGTGAACGACTCGCGCAGCCCGTCGCCCTGGCGGCCGATCACGACGCCCTGGAAGATCTGGACGCGCGAGCGGGTGCCTTCAACGATGTTGACGTGCACCTTGACGGTGTCGCCGGGACGGAACGCGGGAATGTCGTCGCGCAGCGAAGCGGCGTCGACGGCGTCGATGAGGTTGGTCATGATTCGCTCTCTGCATCCGCACACAGGTCGGATGCGGGGGTCAGGTCAGTTCGAGTCGCGCCCGTGTCGAAACGGGACCGCGCGCGTGCATCGCGGAACGCCCGGTTCCCCTGTGGCAGACCCGAGCCGCGGCACAATCGCTTATTCAACCACGCCCGCGGCGAGATCCGCAATCAGCGCGCGCCGTCGCCCGCGCGGGTCACGGCGGCTTCAGTGGCCCCCGGTGCCGCCGGCCGAAGGAGGCGTGCGCGGGATCTGCTCGATCGTGATGACCTTGCCGGCATCCGGCCCCTCCCCGGGGCTTCGCGCGGCGCCGCGCTGCGAGCCACCGGGCGCCGCCCCGCTCGCGGTCGCCGCCTCGTAGCGACGCACCGTCTCGGCCCGCAGGCGACGCCACAGCCACACGACGGCAACCACCGCGACGACCCCGGCCGCGATGAGGGCCAGCATGCCGTAGCCGCCACCGATGGCGCCCGCGACGAGCCATGCGAGCCATGCGCCGCCGAGCCACGCGGCATCGGTCCACGTCACCGCACGCCGCTCGCGCACATCCGGTCGCAACCACACGAGCAGGGCCGCGACCCCCGCCGTGACGAAGGCGGCCGGCATGGCGATGAGCAGGAAGAGGAACTCGCCGGGTGAGGCGCCGTTGACGATCCACCACACGAGCATCCATGCCGGCAGCACGAACGGCACGAGGAAGAGAAGCCTGTGGATGACACCGCGCATGGCCCCAGACTACGAGCACGAGGTGCAAACCGGCTGGTCTCGGCGGCCGCGCGCGCCGCAGAGTACCGTGGTCCCGTGATTGAACTGCGCACACCAGCCGAACTCGAGCAGATGCGGCCGGCCGGCCGCTTCGTCGCGGAAACCCTGCAACTGCTGATGAGCGAGGTGAAGGTCGGCACCAACCTGCTGGAGATCGATGAGCGCGCGGGCGCCCTCGTCCGCGATCGCGGCGCCGTCTCGTGTTATTTGGACTATCACCCGTCGTTCGGCGAGTCGCCCTTCGGCCACTACATCTGCACGGCCGTCAACGACGGCGTGCTGCACGGGCGCCCCTTCGACTACGCCCTCGAAGACGGCGACCTGCTCACCCTCGACTTCGCCGTGCAGGTCGACGGCTGGGTCGCTGACTCCGCGGTGTCGTTCAACGTCGGCACGAAGCTCGAGAGCGACCAGCGGCTGATCCGCGCGACGCGGGAGGCGCTCGACGCCGGCATCGAGGCCGCCGTCGTCGGCAACAAGATCGGCGACATCTCGCACGCCATCGGCAGCGTCGCCAAATCGTACGGCTACCCCGTCAACCTCGAGTTCGGCGGACACGGCGTGGGGCGCACCATGCACGAGGCGCCCTCGGTGCCGAACAAGGGGCGGCCGAAGCGCGGCGTGCCGCTCCGGCCCGGCCTCGTGCTCGCGATCGAGCCCTGGTTCCTCGAGACGACCGACAAGATCGTGCAGGACCCGAACGACGGCTGGACTTTGCGCAGCGCCGACGGCTCGCGCGGCGCCCACAGCGAGCACACGGTCGCGATCACGGAGGACGGGCCCGTCGTGCTGACGGCGCGTGACGAGTAGCACCGGCCGTCCGTCCGTCCCGCCTACTCGCCGTCCGTCCCGCGCAGCTCCGGCGGCAGCAGATCGGGCCGCACCCGCCGGGTGCGTTCGAGCTGCTGCTCGCGCCGCCACGCCGCGACGCGGGCGTGGTGGCCGCTCAGCAGCACCTCCGGCACGTCGAGCCCGCGCCAGCTGGCCGGCTTCGTGTAGCTCGGGTACTCGAGCAGCCCGTCCTCGTGCGATTCCTCGACGAGCGATTCCGGATTGCCGACGACGCCGGGGATGAGCCTGCCGAACGCCTCGATCATCGCCATGACGGCGACCTCGCCGCCGTTGAGCACGTAGTCGCCAATCGACACGAGCTCGACGCGGGCCCGCCTCGCCGTGTCCTCGAACACCCGCTGGTCGATGCCCTCATACCTGCCGCATCCGAAGACCAGATGCCGCTCGAGCGCGTAGCGCCGCGCCGTCGACTGCGTGAAGACGGCGCCGGCCGGCGAGGGAAACACGACGATGGGCCGATCGTCGGCCTCCGGTGCGTCGGCCTCCGATGCGTCGACCTCGCGACCGGATGCTCCCGGCTCCGCCGACGCCGCATCGGCACCGGATACGTCGCTCCGGTCGCCGAGGATGTGGTCGAGCGTGATGCCCCACGGCTCCGGCTTCATGACCATGCCCGCTCCCCCGCCGTAGGGCGTGTCGTCGACGGTGCGATGCCGGTCGGTCGTCGCGTCGCGCAGATCATGCACGCGCACGTCGACGAGACCCGACTGGCGCGCCTTGCCGAGCAGCGAGATGTCGAGGGCACGGAAGAACTCGGGGAAGATCGAGATGATGTCGATCCGCATCAGGTGCCCGCCTCATCGGCGCGTTCGGCCGTATCGGCCGAGGTCGTTCCCGTGGGCTCCAGGTCTCGAGGGGCGCCGACGACGCCCGCGGGGCCGTGCGGCACCTGCTCGGCGCCGCCCGCCGGGCGGCGCATCCCGAACGCGACGTGCACGAGCGCTCCCGCGAGTGGGCCGGCGCTGAGGGCGAGCACCGTCGCGACGACCGCGCCGGGCACGACGACCAGCAGCACGGCCGCCGCGATCGACGCGGTCCACCACCCCGCCACGTACACGCCGTGACGTTCGCGCGCGAGCACCGCCGAGCCGGTGACGAACAGCATGCCGGTGAACCCGGCCGCGAACGTGAGCGCGGCGAGGACTTGCCCGCCGACGCTGAAGCCTTCGCCCATGAAGGCGATGATGGGCTCACCGATGAGCCAGGCGAGGAGCGAGCCGATGACGGCGACGCCGAACACGATGCCGCACGGCCCCAGGAGCACCCGGCGTCCGTGGGAAGCGCGGTCGACGAAGTAGACGACGATCGCGTTCTGGAACGAGGTGATCGGCATGAGGATGGGCGCGCGGGTGAGCGTGACGGCGAGGAGCAGGTTGCTCATCACGACGGGGTCGGTGTCTGGCCGGGCGGCCTTGATGAGCACGGGGAACCCGACGACGAGCATCGCCGCGGCGCTGGCCGCGAGCATGGCGCCGAGCGTCCGGCGCGCGAGCTCCCCGCGCCGGACGTCGGCGCGGAGCGACACGAGCGTTCTCGTACCCGGCAGCAGCAGGATGACTGGCACCACGACGACGCCGGCGACGGTGGCGTACAGGAACCCGGCGAGCGGGTCGCCCGAGACGATGGCGATGCCCGCGACACCGATGCGGGCGAGCGCCTCGACGCAGAGGAGCTTGCCGTACCGGCTCCATCGCCCGGAGCCGCTGAGAAGCCCGAAGAGCACGGCCTGCACCGCGACGAGCGTGAGCGCGACGCTCGCGAGGGCGACGCCGAGCGGCGCCATGGCGCCGAGCAGGTTCCATGCCCACAGCGGGCTCGTCGCGGCGACGAGCCCGCCGGTGACGAGACCAATGCCGAACGCGACGGGCAGGGGGCGCGCACGCTCGTCGCGGCGCCGGGCGGTCTGCTCGGCGCGCACGGGATCGGTCAACAGGAGGTCTGCGGTTGGATCGTCGCCGGCATCGGCTCCGCCAGTCGAAACACGCACCGCTCGCGTGGTCTCGTGCATGATCCCGAGCAGGATGCCGTGCAGGGCGAAGAAGAGCCCCCAGAACACGTTGAAGATCTCGAACCGGTGGTCGGCGCCGAAGGTCGACGTCGCCAGCAGGATGATGGCGTAGCCGCTCAGCCCGGCGAACACCGAAGAGAACGCGACCCACCGCATGGCGTTAGTCCCGCTGCTTCAGCGTGGAGGGCTCCGTGGGGGCCTGCGGATCGTCGGGGGCAGCACCGCCGGCATCGTCATCGGGAATGGGCTCGAACAACCCGGTCGGCGGAGTGACCGTGATGATCCCGGCCGCGGTGTCGACCGACGGGACGATCGCTTTCACGAACGGCACGAAGACCTCACCGCGAGGCGTCTCGACGACGATGAGATCTTGGGCGGGCAGGTGTTCGACGCGCAGGACGGTACCGACGGGCTCGCCGTCGCGGTGCACCTGCAGCCCGGTGAGCTGGTGGTCGTACCAGGTGTCGTCGTCGAGCTCCTCGGCGTTGTCTTGATCGACCCAGAGGATGGCCTTCACGAGCGACTCGGCCGTCGTGCGGTCGTCGACCCCCTCGAAGAATCCGACCGGGTGGCCGTTGTACCAGCGGAGCTCGGTGACCTTCAGGGTCTTGCCGTGCCAGGGGCTCGTCGGCGGCACCTGCAGCGAGAAGGTCGCCCCGGGTACGAAGCGGCGATCGGGTTCGTCGGTGAACAGCTCGAGCTTGATCGCACCCTTGAGTCCGTGCGCTTTCGTGAGGCGGCCGACACGCAGCTGCGTGATGCCCTGGTTCTTCGCTGCCACCGTCAGTCGTCGATCACGTCGACGCGCACGCGGGCGCCGTCGGCGAGGGCGGTCACGATCGTACGCAGCGCTTTCGCGGTACGTCCGGCGCGACCGATCACGCGCCCGAGGTCCTCAGGGTGCACGTGCACCTCGAGGACCTCGCCGCGCGGTGTCTCGGCGCGGTCCACGCGAACCTCGTCGGGGTGATCGACGATGCCCCGGACGATGTGGTCGAGCGCGGACGACAGCATGTGTTAGGCCTTCTCCTCTGCGGGCGCCTCGGCGACCTGGGTCGACGCGTCGTCGTCGGCCGGCGCCTCGGCGGGAGCGGCGTCGTCGGCGGCAGGCGCAGCCTTGACGTCGGCCTTCGGGCGGAGCACGGGCTTCTTGTTCTCGTCGGCGACGAAAGCCGTCTTGCCCTCGGGCGTCTGAACCCGGCTCTCGGTCGGGCCCTCGCCCGTGAACGTGCCCCAGTCGCCCGTGAGCTTGAGGAGCGCGACGACCGCCTCCGACGGCTGCGCGCCGACGCCGAGCCAGTACTGCGCGCGCTCGGAGTCGACCTCGATGAGCGACGGATGCTCGGTAGGGTGGTACTTGCCGATCTCCTCGATGACGCGGCCGTTGCGCTTGGTGCGCGAGTCGGCCACGACGATGCGGTAGAACGGGGCCCGGATTTTACCCAGGCGCTTCAAACGGATTTTGACAGCCACGTGTACGTGTCTCCAGTTGGTGTGTGCAAGCGATGAACGACGACCTGGTGCGTGGGGCAAACCCGGTCAAAGCTCGGTGGTGTCGCGCGTCGGATAGAGGGTCGAGGCGCAGACTCAGCCGCTCATTTTGTCAGACTTCTCGCTCTTGCGCGAGCCGAGCTGCCGTGGCGCCGTGAGCGGCAGCCGAACGCGGCCGCCGGCGCCTACTGCCGCGTGCCCGGAGCCGCGTCGTCGTCGCCGTCGGCCGCCGTGGCCCCGGCCCCGGCCCCGGACGTCGCCGCCGCCGATACGGCACTGCCCATCTCCGTCGAGCCATTGGCACCCGCGGCCTTGCCGCCGCGGCGCCGCAGCAGGAAGAACAGGGCGACGGCGCCGAGCAACAGCAGCACGACGGCGCCGACGATGAACGGCGTCACATCGAGTGGCCCGTCTGCGACCGTGAGTGCAGTGACCGACGGTGCTGCAGCTGCTTCGAACATGCGCCCTCCAAAGTTTGTATGGGTTCGGCCGAACCATTCGGTCCGGCGCTTGCAACCCTCGCGCCCCATTCTCGCATCACTGCCGGGTCGCGGCACGGATTTCCCGGTCTGCCGGGTGTGGCGCCGTGCGAAGGCCCGGCGGAATGTCACTGCCCGCGGGCGCGCCGCCACTTACGCTGAACGCATGGAATTCGCCGCCTCGGAGCGCTCGACCCTCGGGGTCGAGTGGGAGCTCTGCCTCGTCGACCCGGTCTCGCGCGCACTCGTGCCCGCGGCGCCCGGCATCGTGGAGGGCGCCGGCGACGCACGCGTGACCGGCGAGTTCATGCAGAACACCATCGAGCTCGTCACCGGCGTGCACCGCACGGTCGGCGAGGCGGTCGCCGAGTTGACGGCGCTGCGCGATCGAGTGCTCGACCTCGCGACCGACGCAGGCGCCGAGCTCATCGGAGCGGGCACGCATCCGTTCTCGGACTGGCGCGACCAGGTCATCAATCCCGGCGAACGCTACCGACACGTCACCGAACGGTCGGGCGACTGGGGCCGGCAGCTGGCGATCTGGGGCGTGCACACGCACGTGGGCGTGGAGCACAGGGAGAAGGTGGTGCCGATCATGCATGGCGTGCTCGCCCACTACCCGCTCATCCTCGCGCTGTCCACGTCGAGCCCGTTCTGGCTCGGCGACGACACGACCTTCTCGTCGCATCGCTCCATGGTGTTCCAGCAGCTGCCGACCGGCGGGCTGCCGCCCGAGCTCGAGTCGTGGAGCGACATCGAGCGCGTGAGTCACGACTACCTGCACACGGGGATCGTGGACGTCCTCGGCGAGATCCGCTGGGACGTGCGGCCGGCCGTGCACTACGGCACGGTCGAGATCCGCATCGCCGACGGCGCCACGCGTCCCGACGACCTCGCCGCGATCACCGCGCTCAGCCACGTGATCGTCGAGCGCACCTCGCGTCGACTCGACGAGGGCGCGGAGCTCGATCGCCTGCCCAGCTGGTTCGTGCGCGAGAACAAGTGGCGCGCATCCCGGTACGGGCTCGAGGCCATCGTCATCGAGAACGCGCGGGGCGACGAGCGGCTCGTGACGGACGTGCTCGCCGACAAGCTGGAGGAGTGGGCGCCGATCGCCCGCGACCTCGGCTGCGAACGCGAGTTCGCATCGATCGAGCGGCTCATCGCGCGGGGCTCGAGCGCCGACCGCCAGCGCGCCGTCGCGCGGGCGCACGGCGGCGACCTGACGGCGGTCGTCGACGCCCTCGTCGACGAGCTGCGCCTGCCCGCCCGGTAGCGTCCCCTCATCCTCCCCGCCCCGACTCCGATCCCGCCCGTCCCGGCCAGAAGGAGCCAGCGTGCAGCATCCCCCCGTCGTCCACACCGACGCCGGCCGCGTTCGCGGCCGCTGGAGCGACGGATGCGCCGTCTTCCTCGGCACTCCCTACGCGCAACCGCCGGTTGGCGACCTGCGCTTCGCGGCCCCAGTGGCCCGTGAGCCGTGGGATGGTGTGCGCGACGCGACAGCACCGGGCGCGACCTCGCAGTCGGGCGCGACCGGCGTGACCCTCATCCCCGAGCCCTCTGTCGAGGGCGACGACGTCCTCAACGTCAACGTGTTCACGCCCGAACCGGGGCCGGGCGCCGCCCTGCCGGTGCTCGTCTACCTCCACGGCGGCGGGTACGTCTCGGGGTCGATCGCGTCCCCCTGGTACCGGGGTGAGTCGTTCGCCCGCGACGGTGTCGTGACCGTCACGGTGGCGTACCGGGTGGGCTTCGACGGATTCGGGTGGGTCGACGGCGGCGCGTCGAATCGGGGCGTGCGCGATTGGCTGCTCGCGCTCGAGTGGGTGCAGCGCAATATCGCGGCATTCGGCGGCGACGCCAACAGGGTCACGCTCGCGGGACAGTCGGCGGGCGGCGGCGGGGTGCTGACGCTGCTCGCGATGCCGCGCGCACAGGGACTCTTCCGACACGCCTGGTGCATGTCGCCGACGGCGGTCACGGTCGGCGCGGACGAGGCGCGGATGCTCGCCACGGCCGTCGCGCGAGCGGCGGGCCTGGATTCGTCGAGCACCCACGCCTTCGGGACCGTTCCGAGGGCCAGGCTCACGGAGCTCATCCCCGACCCGCTGCGCGGCGGACTTCGCGCCCTCCGCGCCGGACTCGACGGCGGCATCCCCAACATCGGCCCGACGATCGACGGGGAGCTGATCGAGCGCAGCACCCTCGACGCGCTCGCCGCCGGCATCGGCGGCGACACACCCCTGGTCGTCGGCGGCCTGGACGACGAGTTCACGATGATCGCTGACGACCTCCCCGCGGTGATCGGCAGCGCACCGCGTCCGCTGCTCTTCGAGGCGCTCGGCCTCAGCGGTGCGCGGCGGCGCGGCTACCTCGCGGCGAACGACGCCCTCGCACGAGAGGGCACGCGCCGCCTGGTCGGCAGGTTCATCAGCGATACCACGATGCGGCGCGATGTCGTTCGGGCAGCGCGGGCGAGGAACGCGGCGTCGGCCGCCACGTGGGTGTACGCGTTCTCGTGGCGTTCGCCCACGATGCACTGGGCGCTCCACTGCCTCGACGTGCCGTTCTTCTTTGACGTGCTGGACGCCGAGGGCGTCTCCCGGATCGCCGGGGCCCGCCCACCCGGCGAACTGGCAAGCGCGTATCACGGGGCCGCCGTCGCGTACGTCCGGACTGGCGCCGCCGAGTGGACGCCCTGGTCGTGGGACAGTCCCGCCCGCATCTTCACCGACCCCGCGCCTTCGCCCGATGAGGAATCGGGCGCCCCCTACGCGGGGCTCCTCCCGCTGCTGTGACGGCCGCGACGTCACATGACGTCAAACCGTTGGTGACCGGGACATCCCTGCCTACCGTTGTCGGCACGCACCGCCCACGGGTGCCGACGAACGGAGGCCGACCATGGCGACACGTCGCCCCGCCGCGCGCCGCGGCCGGCGCTTCAGCGCCCTCCTGCGCTGGCTCTCGGTCGGCGTGCTGCTGCCCGACGCGCAGCTGTTCGACGCGCAGCGCGCTGCCGCGGCCTGACGGGCCGCTCGCCCCGGCAGCCGCGGGACCGACGCCAGCCGGCTATACCTCGCCGGCGAGCTCCTGCGCGAGCGCCTCGAGCTCCTGCCCGCCGGCCATGAGCCTCGTGAGCTCGTCGATGGTGATGTCGGCCTTCGCCCGGTTCGCGATCGAGCTGCCGCGCTTGAGCACGAGGAAGCGGTCGCCGACGGGGAATGCGTGGTGCGGGTTGTGCGTGATGAACACGACCCCGAGTCCCCGGTCGCGGGCGCGCGCGATGTAGCGCAGCACGATGCCCGACTGCTTGACCCCGAGCGCGGCCGTCGGCTCGTCGAGGATCAGCACGCGCGCGCCGAAATGCACGGCGCGCGCGATCGCGACGCACTGCCGCTCGCCCCCGGACAGCGTGCCGATCGGCTGTTCCACGTCGCGCAGATCGATGCCCATATCGAGCAGCTCCTGCTTCGCGATGCGCTTCATCTCGTTGACCCGGAGCGCGCCGAGGGCGTTCGTGAGCTCCGAGCCCAGGAAGAAGTTCCGCCACACGGGCATGAGTCCGACGACGGCGAGATCCTGGTAGACGGTCGCGATGCCGCGCTCGAGCGCCTGCCGCGGCGACGCCAGCGACGTGGGCTCGCCGTCGATCAGCAGCTCGCCGGAATCGTGCCGGTGCAGGCCCGCGATCACCTTGATGAGCGTCGACTTGCCGGCGCCGTTGTCGCCGAGCACGCACGTCACGCGCCCTGCCTCGACGGTGAGCGAAACCCCCTCGAGCGCGTTGACGCTGCCGTACCGCTTGCCGATGTCGCGCAGCTCCACGAGCGGCGCGTTGCCCGTGCTCATTGCGCCCGCTCCGCGCGGCGCTTGACGACGACGTTGATGACGGTCGCGACGAGCAGCATGAGCCCGAGGAAGAACTGGAACCAGTCGGGGTTCCACTGCGCGTACACGATGCCGCGATTGGCCATGCCGAAGATGAACGCGCCGATGGCCCCGCCGATCGCCGAGCCGTAGCCGCCCGTCAGAAGGCAGCCGCCGATGACGGCAGCGATGATGTACAGGAACTCGTTGCCGACTCCCTCGCCCGACTGCACGACCCGGTAGTTGAACAGCAGGTGCATGCCGGCGATCCATGCGCAGAAGCCGACGCCCATGTACAGCCCGATCTTCGTCTGCACGACCGGCACCCCGACCGCCCGGGCGGCCGCCGCGTCGCCGCCGACCGCGAAGATCCAGTTGCCGACGCGGGTACGCATGAGGATCCAGGTCGCGACGGCCACGAGCGCGATCCAGACGAACACCGTGATGTTCAGCTCGATGCCGAACACGGGGACGCTCGACGCGAAGACCGCGCGCGCGGATGCGAAGCCGTCCATGTCGTCGATCTTCGGTGACGCGACACCGCCCGTGACGGCGCGCGTGATCGCAAGGTTGAGGCCCGCGAGCATGAGGAAGGTGGCGAGCGTGACGATGAAGCTCGGCAGTTTCGTCTTGACGAGCAGCAGGCCGTTGACGAAACCGATCGCGAGCGAGAACACGAGCGCGACGAGCACGCCCACCCACACGTTGGCGGAGAGGCTCCACGCGAACATCGACGCCACGAGCGCCGACGAGATCACGGCGACACCCGTCGACAGGTCGAACTCGCCGCCGATCATGAGCAGCGAGACGCCGACCGCCATGATCCCGTAGGTCGACGCCCCGTACAGCACGGTCGCGATCGAGCTCGGCTGTGTGAATACGGGGTTGGCGACGACCGCGAAGAGTGCGAAGAGCACGACGGCGCCGACCACGGCGCCGAGCTCGGGGCGCCGGAGCAGGGCCGCGAATCGGCTCCGCGGCTGCCGGCCCTTCGGCACGGGGGTGCGATGGTTCCGGATGCTCATTTCGCTCATGTGCGTGCGTCGCCTAGCGCTTGCCCGCTTCCGCGTACGCCAGCACGTCGTCGATGTTCGTCTCGTCGACCATCGCGGGGCCGGTCAGCACGGCCTGCCCGCCGCCGACGACGAAGCCGCCGTCGTGGTGCAGTACGAGCGACTCGACGGCGAGGTAGCCCTGCAGGTAGGGCTGCTGGTCGACGGCGAACGAGATGCCGCCGTCGCTGACGGCGCCGGCGACGTCACCATTGAGGTCGAACGAGACGACGTCGATTTCCGACCCAAGTCCCTCGGCCACCTGCGCGATCGTGAGCGCGAACGGCGCGCCGAGGCCGACGATGACGTCGGCGTCGGGCGTCGACTGCAGCTTGGCGGTCACAGTCGACTCCACCTGAGTCATGTCGGAGCCCTGCACGTAGAGCAGTTCCGTGCCGGGCACCTTGTTCGTGATGCCCTGGCAGCGGGCCTCGTGGCCGACATTGCCCTGCTCGTGGATGACGCAGACGGGGTGCGTGCGGCCCTCCTGCGCGAGGCGATCCCCGACGGCCTCGCCGGCGACGAGCTCGTCCTGACCGAAGTGCGCGAGCACGCCGAGGTCTTGCCACGCATCGGCGCCGGAGTTGACCGAGACGACGGGGATGTCCGCGCTCACGGCCTGCTCCACCGACGAGCTCATCGCCTCGGGCTTGGCGAGCGAGACGGCGATGCCGTCGACGCCCTGGTCGACGTACTGCTGCACGAGCTGCGCCTGCTGCGCGCCGTCGGGGTCGTTCCCGTAGAGCAGGTTCACGCCGTAGATGGCGGCGGCGTCTTCGGCGCCCCTGCGCACGATGTCCCAGAACGTGTCTCCGGGAGCGCTGTGGGTGACGAGCGCGATCGTGAGGCCGGACTCGGTTCCCGGCGCGACCGCGTCGTCGCCCTCGTCGCCGCCCTGCGCGCCGCCAGTGCTCGAGCAGGCGGCGATGGTGAACGCGAGCGCGGCAGCACCGAGACCGGCGAACAGCTTGGTGATCTTCTTCACGTGATGGGCTCCTTCGACAACCTCGTGATCGGATTCGCGCGATCGTGACGAACGCATCCGACGGTCCGGGCGACCGCCCAATCCATGAAGGAGCATATTCCACCCCTGGCCTGCCGCGGGCGACGCCGGCCGTCCCGGGACCCGCGGAAGGGCCCGGGAGCCGCGTCGACTACCGCTGCAGGTACTTCTGGAGCTCCGCGAGCTCCTCCGCCGATGGCTGGCCGGGCGCACCGCTCGTCTCGTCGCCGCCGGGGCCGGCGGCGGCGCCGAAGACCGACCCGCCGAGCGAGGGCGTCGGCCGCTGCTCTTCCTGCGCTTGCTGGGCCGCTTTCGCGGGGTTGCCGCTGCGCGCCTTGCCCTTGCCCTTCTTCGCCTTGCCCGCCTTCAGCTGCTTGGCCCTGCCACCGCCGCCGCCCATTCCCGGGATCGGGCCCATGCCCGGCATCTGCGGCATGCCGCCGCGGGCGACGGTCTTCATCATCTTCGCCATCTGGTCGAAGCGCTTCATGAGCTCGTTGACGTCTTGCACCGTCCGCCCGCAGCCGCGCGCAATACGGGCGCGACGCGAGCCGTTGAGCAGCTTCGGGTTCTGGCGCTCAGCCGGGGTCATCGACTGGATGATCGCCTCGGTGCGTACGAGTTCGCGCTCGTCGAAGTTCTCGATCTCCGACTTCATGTGGCCCATGTTGGGCAGCATGCCGATCATCTTCTTGAAGTTGCCGGCCTTGCGCATCTGCTGCAGCTGCTGCAAGAAGTCGTCGAGGGTGAACTGCTCGCTCGCGAACTTGTCGGCGACCTTGCGGGCCTCGTCCTCGTCGAACGCCTGCTGTGCCTGCTCGATGAGCGAGAGGATGTCGCCCATGTCGAGAATCCGGCTCGCCATGCGGTCGGGGTGGAACACCTCGAGGTCGTCGAGTCGCTCGCCCGTGGACGCGAACATGATGGGCTGGCCCGTGACCTTCGCGACCGACAGGGCAGCGCCGCCTCGGGCGTCGCTGTCCAGCTTCGAGAGCACGACGCCCGTGAAGCCGACGCCCTCTTGGAACGCGTTCGCGGTCGCGACGGCATCCTGACCGATCATCGCGTCGATGACGAACAGCACCTCGTCGGGGTTCGTCGCCTTGCGGATGTTCGAGGCCTGCTTCATCAGGTCCGCGTCGACGCCGAGGCGGCCGGCCGTGTCAATGATGACGACGTCGTAGAGCTTCTCCCGGGCGAACTTCACGGCATCCTTGGCCACCCGCACGGGATCGCCGACGCCGTTGCCGGGCTCGGGCGCGTGGACGTGCACGCCCGCCTGCTCGCCGACCACTTGCAGCTGCTGCACGGCATTCGGACGCTGAAGGTCGGCCGCGACCAGCAGGGGCGCGTGCTTCTCGCCCAGGAGCCGCTTCGCGAGCTTGCCCGCGAACGTCGTCTTGCCGGTGCCCTGCAGGCCGGCCAGCATGATGACGGTCGGCGGCTGCTTCGCGAACGAGAGGCGCCGCACCTCGCCGCCGAGGATCGCGATGAGCTCGTCATTGACGATCTGCACCACTTGCTGAGCCGGGTTGAGCGCCCTGTTGACGTCGTCGCTCAGCGCGCGCTCACGCACCTGCGCCGTGAACTCCTTGACCACGGGCAGGGCGACGTCGGCCTCGAGCAGCGCGCGGCGGATCTCGCGCACCGTGCCGTCGACGTCGGAGGCGGAGAGCTTGCCCTTCGTGCGCAGGTTCGCGAGCGTCGCGGTGAGTCGCTCAGACAGGTTTCCAAACATGGCCATAGTTGCGGCAGTCTACCGTTCCGCGTCGCGCGACCGGCCGGATGCCGACGGTCGGTGCCCGAACCGACCGGGGCGCACGGGAGCCGTCGGATTCGACGGGGTGACGCCCGAAGGGGCGCATGTCTGAGGTCCCTGGGAGAATCGAGCCATGACCGACCACGGCCCGCTCATCCTTCCGTTCAACGGCATCGCACCGCGCATCCACCCGACCGCGTGGATCGCGCCGACCGCCGTCATTGTCGGTGACGTCGAGATCGGACCAGACTCCTCCGTCTTCTACGGCTGCGTGCTGCGCGCCGACGTCGGCCCCATCCGCGTCGGCGCCCGCACGAACATCCAGGACGGCTCGGTGCTGCACTGCGAAGACGACGCCCCCGCCGTGCTCGGCGATGACGTGACGCTCGGCCACCAGGCACTCGTCCACGGTGCCACGATCGGCGACGGCACCCTCATCGGGATGAAGGCGGCGGTGCTCTCGCGCGCGGTCGTGGGCCCCGGCTCGCTCATCGCCGCGGGCGGCGTCGTGCTCGAGGGCGCCGAGATCCCAGCGAGGTCACTCGCGGCCGGCGTGCCCGCCAAGGTGCGGCGCGAGCTGACTCACGAGGAGTCCGCGGCGTTCATTCCGCACGCCGGCGGCTACGTCGCGCTGTCGAAGGCGCAGGCGGGCCTCGAAGAGGCGGTTTCGCGCAGCGACGTCGCGGCGCCGCGTGAGCCGCACGGCGACGGAGAGTGAGCAGACCATGGCGGACACCGTGTCGATGACACACGGGCCTCGCACCGTGCCGCGAGCATCCGTGCGGATGTTCGCGGCAGCGAGCGTGATCGCGCTGCTCGCCGGGTGCGCCGGCGGTGAGGCCGAGCCGACGCCGGATGGCGCGGGATCGACCGAGACGGTCGCCGGCACCGAGGCGCCCGGGGGCGACGACGACGCGACGCCGGCGCCGATCCGCGATCCGTGGGCCGAGCTGCCCGGCCCCGTCACCGCGACGAGCGACGGTGCCGACGACCTCGCCACAGGACTCGACGCGCCTTGGTCGGTCGCGCGCTTCGCGAGTGGCGCGGCGGTCGTGAGCGAGCGCGACTCGGGCCGCATTCTCGAGGTGCTCCCCGACGGCACGACGCGGGAGGTGACCACCGTCGCCGGCGTCGCGCACGGCGGTGAGGGCGGGCTCCTGGGGCTGGCGATCGCCGAGCGTGGCGGCGGGCAGGGCGCCGACGGGGCGTTGCTCTTCGCCATGTTCACCGCCGACGACGGCAACCGAATCGTGCGCTTCGACGTGACCTCGGCGGATTCCGGGCAGGTCGCGGTCGCCGAGCAGGTCGACCTCGTCACGGGCATTCCGAGCGCTTCAAACCACAACGGCGGACGGCTCGCGATCGGGCCAGACGGGCACCTCTACGCCACGGCCGGCGACGCCGGGCGGCCGGAGCTCGCGCAAGACGAGTCGTCGCTCGCCGGCAAGATCCTGCGCATCGGGCTCGACGGGTCGGTGCCGGCCGACAATCCGTTCGGCAGCGAGGTCTACTCGATGGGGCACCGCAACCCGCAGGGCCTCGCATGGGACCGCGACGGGCGATTGTGGGCGAGCGAGTTCGGGCAAGACACGTGGGACGAGCTCAACCTCATCGAACCGGGCGCGAACTACGGCTGGCCGCTCGTCGAGGGCGTCGGCGACGACCCCGCGTTCCGCGACCCCGTGCTGCAGTGGACGACGAGCGAGGCGAGCCCGTCGGGCCTCACCTGGGTCGGCGACACCCTCTTCATGGCGTCGCTGCGGGGTGAGCGGCTGTGGCGCATCGACCTCAGCGGCGAGGAGGCCGTCGCCGAAGCGATGTTCGTCGGCGACTACGGGCGCATCCGCGATGTCGTCGTCGGCCCGGAGGAATCGATCTGGATCCTCACGAACAACACCGACGGCCGTGGCTCGCCCGGCGGCGACGACGACCGCCTCGTGCAGCTGCCCGTCGTGCGGGCCTAGTCCGCGTCCTCTGAGCAATCACGCGACAGCAAGCCTGGAATGCTCGGACCATGGCCGAGCAACCAGCGACGGCGGGTGGTGGCGCCCATGGAACACTTGAGAGATGCACGCGAACGACGAGGCGCCCCCGCCGAGGCGGGTCGACGCGCGCGCCACGCACGGGCATCCCCGAAATCTGCTCGAGCTCAGCAAACACCTCGACCTCGTCTCGGTCGACCGGGTCGAGTACGGCCCGCGGTGGCGGCGCGCGGCGGGCGCCGCGGTCCTGTTCCTCGCGCTGCTGCTGGCCGTCTCGGTCGGCGGCGCCATCTCGATCGTCGTCTTCGTCGACGCGCCCGCCGCGGGCGGTGTTGTGCTCGCTGTGCTGGCGGCACTCGCGCTGGTCCGCGCGGTCGTCTTCTCGTTCGCTCCCCCGCTGCGTTCCGCCATCAGGTCGGCAGAGCGCCTGCTCCGGTTCATCGTGCGCACGGCGGCGATCGTCGCCACCGCCCTCGGCCTCGCCATCGTCGTACTGCTCGTCGCCGTTCGCTACGAGTTTCCCGACGAGTGGACCACCGACGAGGACGACGCCGTCTACGCCGTCATCGCCGTCGCCGTCGCCAGCGTCATCATCGTGTTCATCGCGCGCGATCGCGCGCCCCTGCTGCGTGCGCACACGGCGTTCACCGACCTCGTCAACAGGGCTCGCCCCATCACGGCGATCCTGCTCGCCGTGCTCACGATCGCGGGGGCGGTCGTCGTACCGATCGTGCCCCGCGACGGCAGCCAGGCGGCCCCCGTGACCGCGATCATCCAGACGCTCGCAGCCGTGGCGTCGATCATGCTCGCCGGCGGGTTCGCGTGGATGACCGTAGCGGTCACGAGCACCCACCACGACGAGCGCACGGCCCGCGAACTCGCGGTCGACCTGCTGGCCCTTGCCAACGGAGCGAGGCGGATGCGCGCGGCGGTCGGACGGGGACGATCACCCGGCGACGAATCGGCCGAGAGCGACGCGCTGCTCGACGCCCTCACACGCGTGAGCACCGCCACCGGCGGGCGACTCGTGCGCCAGACCTTCGTGCCGATCACCGCGAGCCAGGGCATCCACTTGGCCTTCGAAGGCACGCTCTCGGGCCTCTACGGCATCCCGCTCGGGCCCGTCGCCGCGCGATTCGCGCGGTCGATCGACGGCGCGTTCGACGACGCGGCGATACCCGACGTCGGCACCCGGTTGACCGATCTCGAGATGTTCGCCCGCGAACTCGCCGCGCGCGCCCGCACGGGCGAGACGTCGGCGCCGGCGGCGTACGCGCGCAATCTGCGGGCAGCCGCGTCGTCGGCCGCTCAGACCACCGGCCGGAACCGAAACGCGCCGCGGTAGCCGAGCACAGTGCCGAGCAGCGGGTTCCGCACCCGCACGGCGACCGTGTGGCACGCGCGCTCGGCGTCATAGCCGTTGCACACATCGGCGCGCACGCCGAGGGCACTCGGCAGCCGAACCCGAAGCCGGCCGACGCGCACGTATGAGGCGACCGAACGCATCCGGAACCACCCCTGGCGCGTGACGGCGCACGCCAGCAGCAGCTCCACACGGCCGGCGTCGCCCAGGACGTTGCGCACGGTGCCGGGTTCCCTGCCGGGCACCAGCACATCGCCGAACGACTGCGGGCCGGTCGCGAACCACAGGGTGCGCCGCATACGTATGGCGGTGTGGCCGCCGGCGACGCGGGCCCCCGCGCCCTCGAGTTCGAAGGGCACGCTTCGGCCCTTCCCCGTCACGAGGAGACCGGGGCCCATGACCGGGCGGGCGAGCAGCCCGATCCGGCCGAATCGGCTCCCGGCAGCGTCGAAGACGCCCTCGCCGCGCATGGAACCGCCGAGGGCCTGGAGATACGCATGCACCTGCGGGTGGAGCCTGCCGGCGTTATCGCCGATGGCGGTCAGCAGCACCGATCGCTCGGCGCCGGCCGCTGGGCCACCGGGAGGCGGATGGGCGCGCCCGGCTCGGCCGGCCATGCGGCGTGACTGACGCCCCCGCCCACGCCGGGTCACTCGCGCCGCTCCTCACGGTACGGCTTCGCCGTCACAGGTGCGTCGGTGCCGTCGACGAACGTGCACGTGAACTCGCCTCGATACCCGAACAGCCGTCCGAACCGCCGATTGCGCACCTCGAGGTCGATGACGTACCGCTCCCGCGCATCGTCGTAGTGCTCGGTGAGGACCGCGCGGCCACTCAGCAGCATTGGGAACCGGAAGGCGATCGGCCCCTCGTAGAAGCGCTGCTCGCCCGAGACGAGCCGCAGTCCACCATCGCGAGTCACCGACAGCGCGAGATCGACCGCGAGGTGCTGGTGCGTGCCGAGGTAGTCGACGACCCGCTGCCTCGCGTCGCTCCAGACCATCGTCGCGTCGAACCGCCTGCGGACGCCGCCGCGGAGCGACATGGTCCGCACGAACGTGACCGTCTCGCGCCCGAAGCCGTCGATATAGGCGTAGTTGTCGATCTGGAACGGGATGTTCCTGCCGCGCTCGGGGAACATGATGTTGCGGGTGGCGCCGAACGCGAGGAACAGGCGCGTCCACAGCGGCCCCGGCCGCACGTCGGTCATGATTCCCGTGCCGACGCAGCCGTACCCCGCCCCGACGCCGACCCCGAAGCGACGCTGCAGCATGGGGTGCAGGCGGGCGAAGTCGTCGCCGAGGGCCCGTTGGAAGATCCCTGGCGAGACCATCTCACCGCGGTGCTCGCTCACTGCTCCCCCTCGCGGTCGAGCTGAGCCAGGGTCGCCGGCGCCTCACCCATCACGCCTGTCCGCGAGCGCCGCGCGGGCGCCGACCGGCAGCGGGATGCCCGGGCCCGTGGGCGCTTCCCGGGCAGCAGGCCGCGCCACCACGTCAGTCGCTCGGGTGGTGTGCCCGTCTCCGCCCAGATCCGCAGGCGATCGAAGCTGTACGCGGTGAGCCACCACACGAAGCGGCGCGTGATGATCGGATCGAGGATGCGGCCCACCGCGCCCCAGCCGGGCTCGTAGTCGTAGCCGGTGATGAAGCGCACGCCCGCGTCGGTCGGCACGTAGCGCCAGTACCCGCGGCCCTTGCCGAGCGGCGAGAGCCGGTCGTCGGTGTCGAACTGCAGGGCCGAGGTGCGCTGACCACCGGCCGCTCGGCGCTCGCCGAGCGAGACGCCCGTGCCGCGAATCGTGTGCAGCTTCAGATCGAGCTCGTAGCGGAACTCCTGCGCGCCGTCGGGGCGGGCGCGAGTGGGAATGATCGCCGAGAAGCGCGCATCCCATCGCGGATGCTCGGCCGAGTCCTGCGTCAATCGCCAGATCTGGTCGATGGGGGCATCGATCAGCGTTTCGACGTAGAGCGCCCGGTCTCGACGACGGCCGGCGCGCGGCTCGTCAGCCGACGAGCTTCTGCGCATAGACGTGCGGCTCGAAGCCCGCGAGATCGTCGATGCCCTCGCCCTGACCGATGAGCTTGATCGGCAACCCGGTGCGTTCCTGCACCGCGAGCACGAAGCCGCCCTTCGCCGAGCCGTCGAGCTTGGTGACGACGAGGCCGGTGACGCCGGCGTGCTGGATGAAGGCCTCGGCCTGATTGACGCCGTTCTGCCCCGTCGTCGCGTCGAGCACGAGCAGCACCTCGCTCACTGGCACGAGCTTCTCGACGACGCGGCGGATCTTGCCGAGCTCGTCCATGAGCCCGCCCTTCGTCTGGAGGCGGCCGGCGGTGTCGATGATCACCATCTCGATCTGCTGGCGGAGTGCGGCATCGACCGTTTGATAGGCGACCGACGCCGGGTCTTGCCCGGGCTGCTGGGGCCGCACGATGAGGGCGTCGGCGCGGGCGGCCCACGTCGTGACCTGGTCGACGGCCGCGGCGCGGAACGTGTCGGCAGCGCCGACGACAACCGAGCGGCCGTGTTGGCGCAGGAACTTCGCGAACTTGCCGATCGTCGTGGTCTTGCCAACCCCGTTGACGCCGACGACGAGCGTCACCGCGGGCCGGTCGCTGAGCTTCAGCGTCGTGTCGAAGCGGTCGAGGCGCTCCTCGATCGTCTCGCGCAGCAGCCGCTTGAGATCCCGCGGGTCTTCCATTCGGAACTCGTCGACCTGGCCACGCAAGCGCTCGACGATCTCGTCGGTGATGTCGGGGCCGAAGTCGGCGCCGATGAGCGCCTCTTCGAGGTCCTCCCATGTCGACTCGTCGATCGTGGGCTTACTGAACATGCCGCGAAGCGCGGCACCGAGTGACCAGGGAGTGCGTTCCGCCATTCGGCCAGCGTACCGGCGGAACGCGGCAGTCCGAGTGCTGCTCGTGCCTCGGCACGGAGCAGTCGACGGCGCGTCGCGCACCTGGTGCACTCAGAATGACGTAGACAGATCATCTTCAGCGACGGGAGCAGCATGCGCATCGGCCTCATTCGACACGGCGAGACCGAATGGAACGCGAGAGGGCTTCTCCAGGGCACGACCGACATCCCCCTGAACGCTCGGGGCCGCGACCAGGCTGAGGACGCCGCGTCGCTCCTGCGTGACGGCGGCTGGCAGCGCATCTATTCGTCGCCGCTGCTGCGGGCACGCGACACGGCCAAGATCATCTCCTCCCTCACGGGCATCGCCTCGGCGGGTGTGCACCCGGGCTTCATCGAGCGCTCGTTCGGTGCACTCGAGGGCCAGCCGTACGCCACGCCGCAGGGCACGCGCCGACCGCTCGACCACCCGAGCGTCGAGACGACCGCGCAGGTGCAGGCCCGGGCGCTCGCGGCCCTCGAGGTGATCGAAGACGCGCATCCCGACGACTCGACGCTCGTGATCTCGCACGGTTCGGTCATCCGGCTGCTCCTCGACCTCTTCCTTGCGTTCAAGGCGCCGAGCATCAACAACCTGGCGCTCACGGTGATCGAGAGAAGCGACACGGCGAGCGGCGGTCTCGCGATGTCCTCTCGCGTCGTCACGATCGCCAACGGCTACCCGCTGCCCCTCGCGGCGACGCACCGAGATCCCGTGCCCGAGACCGCCGTGCTCGCGCGGCCCTGACGCTGATGCCCAACATGCTCGATTCGTTTCTCGGTCTGCCGCTGCACCCGCTCGTCGTGCACGGCCTCGTCGTCATCGGGCCCCTCACCGCGGCGACGGCCATCGTCTACGCCGTCAGGCGGCGCTGGCGGCGCGCACTCCGCTGGCCGCTGCTCGTGGCTCTCGTCGCCACGGGCGTGCTGGCGATCGTTGTGAGGCAGAGCGGCGAAGCGCTTCGCGATCGGCTCTATCCGATGCTGTCGTCGGGCGGCGCCCCCGTGCAGGGATCGGAGCCGGTTTGGCTGCACTCGCAGCTCGGCTCGACCGCCGGCATCATCGGCCTCGTCTGGGCCGTCATCGCCATCGTGCTCGTGTGGTGGTTCGTGCGGCCGCCGGGCGCGCGAGGCTGGCGCGGCCGCATCGATGTGAGGGACGAGGATGCGCGGGGCAAGACCCCGCTGACGGTCACGGACGTCGTGTGGGCCGGCGTCCTCGCGGCCGCGTCGATCGCCGCGCTCGTCTGGATGCTCGTCGCGGCGCACTCGGGCGCGAGCGCCACCTGGGGCAACCTCCTCTGAGCCGCCCGGCCGGCACATCTACCGACACGCTCTCGGCTTCGTCGATCGACTCGTGTAACCTCGCCGCCGAAGGGGAGTATTCCTCTCGCGATGTCCTCGTCATCACGGAGCCGCAGTCGGCCGCCCGGGGCATCGGCCGATCTCATCGGCGGAAGAGACCTTCACCGATCGGCCGACCCCGCTTACCTTTTCGAGGTCGGCCCGTGTGAAGGGATAGTCCATGGACGTTTCGCTCTGGGTATGGGGCATTTCGATCGCCGGCATCGTCGGCTTCTTCATCTTCGACTTCTACTCGCACGTGCGCCACGCGCACGAGCCGTCGTTGAGAGAGTCGGGCTTCTGGTCGGTCTTCTACATCGTGATCTCGGTGCTGTTCATGGTCGGGCTCGGCTTCGTGTGGGACTGGGAGCACGCGGGCGAGTTCATCGCCGGGTACACCACCGAGAAAGCGCTCTCGGTCGACAATCTGTTCGTCTTCCTCATCATGATGACGAGCTTCAAGGTGCCGAAAGAGGCGCAGCAGAAGGTGCTGCTCATCGGCATCGCGATCGCGCTCGTCGTGCGCACCGCGTTCATCATCGCCGGTGCCGCGCTCCTCGACGCGTGGGCATGGGTGTTCTACATCTTCGCCGCCTGGATGTTCTACATGGGCGTCAAGCAGGCCATCGAGTCGTTCAAGCACGACGACCTGGAGATGCCCGGGTGGGTGAACATCGTGCGGCGGTTCATCCGCACGAGCGACAACTACAACAGCGACAAGTGGACCATCGTCGAGAACGGGCAGCGCGCGCTGACGCCGATCGTGCTCGTCGTTGTGGCACTCGGGGCCGTTGATGTGCTGTTCGCGCTCGACTCGATCCCCGCGATCTTCGGCATCACGCAGGAGCCCTACCTCGTGTTCATGGCGAACGCCTTCGCCCTGCTCGGCCTGCGCCAGCTGTACTTCCTCATCGGAGGCCTGCTCCAGCGCCTCGTGTTCCTCGACCTCGGCCTCGCGTTCATCCTGAGCTTCATCGGCGTCAAGCTGCTCTTCCACGCCCTGCACGAGAACGAGGTGTGGTTCATCAACGGCGGCGAGCACGTCGAGTGGATCCCCGAGATCCCGATCTGGTTCTCGCTCGTGTTCATCTTCGGCGTGCTCATCGTCGCCACCGTCGCAAGCCTCATCTACTCGAGCACCCAGAAGGACACGGCCGAGCCCGGCGGGAGCGGCCGCTCCGGCGCCGACGCGGGGGGCGACGCGACCGGTGCGGCGCACGGCGACGACGTGGACGGCCGGCTCGCCGCGCCCGGTGACGCCGAGACCGACCCCGACCGCGGCGCCGCGGCAGTCCCGGCGACCGGCGACGCACCAGCCGCCGGCCTGCCGGCCGCAGGCGACGCTGCCGGGCACACGGCCGATGGCGTGGCAGACGAGGTGCTCCGTCGCGCACGGGCGGGGCGCGAGGGCGGCACCGGCGAGCGGTGACCGCGTGACGCGCAGGCCCGTTCGCATCTCCCGTCGCGGGGTCACGCCAGGGCCGTCGCATCCCCTCCACTCGGACGTGCGCGCCGATCTCGGCGCGGACGGCGCGACACCCGCCATGTCGTGAGGCCGACCGCGACGAGGGCGAGGACGGCGAGCGCCGCCAATCCGAATGCCGACCAGGCCGCCGCGGCCGATTCGGCGGCGTGAAAGACGACGACGGCCACGAAGCCGCGGGTGTCACCCGCGTGCACCTTGACGTTTCGCCACGTGATCGCGCCGACGCCCGCCGACGATGTCGTGCCCGCCGAGCCAGGCGCCAGCACCTGCAGGCGAGCCTCATCGCTGATCGCCGAGAGGTCATGCGCGCCGTCGCCTCGCACGAGGGCGAGTCGCTCGCCGCCGTTCGAGGTGCCGGCGAGCAGTTCGCCCCGCCCCGCGACGCGCTGCGACAGGTACACCTCGATGAATCGGTCGGCGCTCTGGAACGCCCCGCCCGTCGCCGGATCGACCGCTGTCTGCGAGAAGAGCATGATCTCGGCGGCCACCCGCTCGACCGTGTCGACTGCGGCCGTCGACGCCACGGAGCGCAGCGCGAGCGACGCCGCCATGACGAGCACGGCGAGGCACGCGGCGACGACCCCCACGACCCGGCCGGTTTCGAGCATTCGCTCGCGGCAGGGACGCCCGGCCCGGGTGGATGCTGCACCGTCGGGCGCCGATGGGCGGGCGGATGATGTGCGTGGCGTCGAGTCGGGGTACGGGGTCTCGCCGCCCGCCGAATCAAACGGCGGTTCATCGACGGCGGCGGTATTTCGCGGCACCGAGGCCCAGAAGGGCGCGGACTCGGTAACCGGGGGCGCTGCCCGCCGAGGGTGTCGTCCCGGGCGCCCGAACGGCTGGGTCGCGTCGGTGGTCGACCTCGCCCGGCGGGCACGGTGCGGGGCATGTGTCGTGCTGTCGACGGGGGTCATAGCGGCCTTTCCGGGGAGCCGGTGCTGACACGGCCGGTTGCGAACGACTCGGCCCGCACCGGTACGGCCTGTTCGGGCCGATAAGAGGGAACCTACGAACGCGGGGTGAGGCACGTGTGAGGGCTCGATGAGAGGGCCCTCATCCGCACGCGTTCGCGCCCTGTGCACGCGCCGCCGCGGGGCGCCAGCGCCCGATCCACGACCTGACCCCGCCCCTCGAAACCGCGCGGCGGCGGCCGTCATGCCCCGGCGCCCGTCACGCCCGGCGCCCGTCACACCCCTGCGGCGGGAGCACCCGGCGGTCGCCTCAGAGGTGCACGAGCCCCGTGACCGTCACGATGGCCTCCCCGGCCTCCCCCGACGCGACGAGGTCGACCTCGGCCTCGATACGCCAGTCGTGGTCGCCGGCCGGGTCGTCGATGATCTGCGTGACACGCCACACGCCAGACGGCTCGCCCTTCTCGTCGCGCCGGTGGGCATCCGACTCATCGATCTCGCACAGCCGTGGCGAGCGCGCCGACCCGTCGGTGCCGATATCGTCGTGCTCGGCGAAGTAGCGGTCGAGGAAGTCGGGCCAGTCGACGCCGGGGTCGAGGGCCGTCAGCTCGTCGTCGCGCTCCGTGGCGGCGAGCTGGATGCGCCGGAAGAGCTCGTTGCGCACGAGCACGGTGAACGCCCGCCGGTTCTGCACGATGCTCGGCGGCGCCGGGGGCACGATCGGCGCCTCCCCTTCGGCGGCGGGGCGGGGATCGACGAGCTCGGACCATTCGTCGACGAGGCTCGAGTCGACCTGACGCACGAGGGCGCCGAGCCACTCGATGAGCTCGTGCAGCTCTTCGTTTTTGTCGTCGTCCGGCACCGTCTGGCGGATGGCGCGGTCGGCGTCACTGAGGTAACGCAGCACGAGGCCCTCGCTGCGAGCGAGTCCGTAGTGCGAGACGTACTCGGTGAACGTCATGGCGCGCTCGTACATGTCTCGCACGACTGATTTTGGACGAAGCTCGAAGTCACGCACCCACGGCTGCGTCTCGGCGAACGTCTCGAACGCCTCCTCGAGCAACTCCGCGAGCGGCCGCGGGTGCGTGATCTCCTCGAGCGCCTCCATGCGGGCGTCGTAGTCGATCCCCTCCTGTTTCATCGCGGCGACGGCTTCACCGCGCGCTTTGAACTGCTGCTGCGAGAGCACGGGGCGAGGGTCGTCGAGCGTCGCCTCGATGACGCTCACGACGTCGAGCGCGAAGTTGCCGCTGCCCGGGCCCTGGTCAGTGCCGTCGTCTTCGGGATCGAGCATGTCGATGACCGCGAGCGCGAACGGCGAGAGGGGCTGGTTGAGGGCGAAGTTCGGCTGCACGTGCACGGTCAGGCGGATCGATGGACGCCCGTTCGGCAGCGGCTGATCGCGGTCGATGACGACGACGCCCGAGATCACGAGGGTGCGGAAGATGGCGATGGCCCGTCGCGCGAGCTCGTAGCGTTGCGCGGGGGTCGCGTGGTTGTCGCGGATGAGGGTGCGCACGTGATCGTAGACGTCGCCGCCGCGGGCGATCACGTTGATGAGCATGGCGGCCGTCATGCGCATCGTCGGCCGCAGCGGCTCGGGCTCCCCGCCGATGAGCTTCTCGAACGACTTCTGCCCCCAGCTCACGAAGCCGGCCGGCGGCTTCTTGCGCACGACCTTCTTGCGCTTGCGCTCATCGTCGCCGGCCTTGCGGACGGCCTGGGCCGTCTCGATCTCGTGCTCCGGCGCGAGGCACACGACCGAGCCTGCGGTGTCGTACCCGGCGCGGCCGGCGCGGCCCGCGATCTGGTGGAACTCGCGGGCCGAGAGCTGGCGCATGCGCTCGCCGTCGAACTTGGTGAGCGCCGTGAACAGGACGGTGCGGATGGGCACGTTGATGCCGACGCCGAGCGTGTCGGTGCCGCAGATCACGCGCAGCAGGCCGCGCTGCGCGAGGGTCTCGACGAGCCGCCGGTAGCGCGGGAGCATGCCGGCGTGGTGGACGCCGATGCCCGCCCGCACGTACTTCGAGAGGGTCTTGCCGAAGCCGGTGTTGAACCGGAACCCGCCGATGGCCTCGGCGATCGCGTCGCGTCCCGCGCGATCGACGATCCGGATCGACGTCAGCGCCTGTGCCCGCTCGGCGGCCGCGGCCTGAGAGAAGTGCACGACGTAGACCGGGCCCTTGCCGTCACTCAGGAGCTGCTCGACGGTCTCGTGCGCGGGCGTGTCGACGTAGGCGAAGTCGAGGGGCACGGGGCGCTCGACGCCCGTCACGTGCGCAACCTCACGACCCGTGCGGCGCTCGAGATCGTCACTGAGTTCGGAGACGTCACCGAGGGTCGCCGACATGAGCAGGAACTGCGCCCTCGGCAGTGAGATGAGCGGCACGTGCCATGCCCAGCCGCGGTCGGACTCGCCGAGGAAGTGCACCTCGTCCATGACCACCTGGCCGACGTCGGCGTCGGCGCCCTCGCGCAGGGCCTGATTCGCGAGGATCTCAGCGGTGCAGCAGATGATGGGCGCGTCCGCGTTGACAGACGAGTCGCCCGTGACCATGCCGACCCGCTCGGCGCCGAAGATGTCGATGAGGTCGAAGAACTTCTCGCTCACGAGCGCCTTGAGGGGCGCCGTGTAATAGGTGCGTTCGCCGCGCGCGATGGCGACCGCGTGGGCCGCGACGGCAACGAGCGACTTGCCCGTGCCCGTCGGCGTGCTGAGGACGACGTGGTTGCCGGCGGCGAGCTCCATCGCCGCCTCGTCCTGCGCCGGGTACAGCGCAATGCCGCGGTCTTCCGCCCAGCCGACGAACGCGTCGTAAACGGCGTCCGCGTCATAGGCGCCGACGGCGCTGGCGAGTGCGCCACCGCCGCGGCCCGGCAGCCGCTCGGGCAGGGGCAGGGGCAGGGGGTGCGCGGTGTCGCTCGCGCTCGCAGCTTCAGCAGTCATCCCCTCGAGTCTGTCACCCATCGGTGCCGGCGTGGCGACGCTGCGGAGCGCACGACGACGTCACGAGCGCCCCGGGATCGACACCCCTCCGCCACTCGGACGGCGTCATGCCGTAGGAGCGCCGGAACGCCCGCGTGAATGTACTCGCGTCGCGAAAGCCACACCGCTCACCGACGGTTGCTGTCGACAGCGACGCGGTCTCGGAGGAACGCAGCATGGCTGCGGCTAGACGGAGGCGCACGGCCCGAAGAAAAGCTCCGGGTGATTCACCAGCGGTTTCGAAAACGGCGTACGCCCTCCGCACCGAAACGAAGCAGGCGCGCGCGAGCGCCGGCACGTCGAGGTCGGGATCGTGCGCGTTCGACACCGCGTGCGCCCTAAGCACGGCGAGCAGTGCGACGTCGTCGTCGCCCGCGGGCGGCCGGACCGCGCCCACGGCGGACCGCACGACGCTCGACAGCAGCTGCCCGAGCACGACGCCGAGCTCGGCGTCGATCCGTTCCACACTCCCGTGATCGGCCACGAGTCCGGTGACGTATCCCCCGAAAGCCGCCATGCCAGGTGCGGACGCCGAGAGCGCCCTGGCGCACGCGAGTCGAATCGCCGCGTCACCGAGCCCTAGCGCCGGGCGCGAGAGCCGCACCACCGCGAGATCCTGCCCATCGCGCGGCATCGACAGCCGATACGGGAAGCGCGTGTCGTAGAGCGCGGCCGAGCCAGGCGTGAGCACCGCGACACGATCGAACTGCGATACGGCACCGGTCGATGCGAGCTGAACGGTCACGAGCACGTCGTCGCGGGCATCTGCGCGCGTCTGTCGCAGCGTGCGCTCGACGCCAATCGCTCGCGAGCGCACGCGAGAGACGGAGGCGAGCCGACCGAGCGAGCGCGTCTCGATGCTCGCGCGAAACGCGGGAACTGGCGACCGGCACTCGAGTTCGACGAACCGGGCGCTCGAGAGGTCGCGCCACTCAGTGATGCTGTCGGCCGTCGCAACCTCCATGCCACCGCTCCTTCCAGTCACGAGTTCGCGGGCGGAACGCGGCCCGACCTCGCGCGCGAGCCTGTGCGACCGAAGCTAGCAAGCGAGGCAGAGAACGCCACCGGTGATGCAGAAAACGCCAGTGAGCATCCCGCCGCCGCCTCGTAGCGTGAGCGCGGGCCAAGATTCAACGAAGAAAAGGACCATGCCATGACCTCCACGATCCGTATCGCCGCCGTGCAGGCCGAGCCCGTGTGGCTCGAAATGGAAGCGACCACCGAGAAGACGATCCGCCTCATCGAGGAGGCCGGCGCCGGCGGGGCGCGGCTCGTGGCCTTTCCCGAGACATGGATCCCGGGCTATCCCGTGTTCCTGTGGTCGTATCCGGTGTTCGAGCAGGCTCCGTTCGTGGCTCGCTACCACGCGAACTCTCCGGCCGCCGACGGGCCCGAACTGAGGAGCATCCGGGAGGCGGCACGCCGCGCGAGGGTCACGGTCGTCGTCGGCTTCAGCGAGAAGGACGCCGGGTCGCTCTTCATGAGCCAGCAGCTCATCGGCCCGGACGGCGAGGTGCTGCAGCACCGGCGCAAGCTCAAGCCGACCCACGCCGAGCGCACCCTGTTCGGCGAGGGCGACGGCAGCGACCTCGCCGTGGTGGACAGCCCCGTCGGCCGACTGGGCGCGCTCAACTGTTTCGAGCACCTGCAGCCGCTCACGAAGTATGCGATGTACGCGCAGAACGAGCAGGTTCACGTCGCCGGCTGGCCGTGCCTCGGCATCCTTGGCACCGTGCCGGCGCTGAGCCCGGATGCCCTGCTCGCGACGACGCTCACGTACGCGCTCGAGGGCGGCACATTCGTCGCCATGGCGACGCAGATTATGAGCGACGAAGGTGCGCGCGCTTTCCCGACGGCTGACGGTGGCCCGACCCCCGTCTACACGGGCGGAGGCGGCTTCGCGCGCGTGTACGGACCCGACTCGTCGCTGCTCACGGAGCCCCTCGACCCGATGGCCGAGGGCATCGTGTACGCCGACATCGACCTCGCCGCGATCGACCTTGCCAAGAACACGGTCGACCCTGCCGGCCACTATGCGCGCCCCGACGCGACACAGCTCGTGCTTAACCAACAGCCGCGGCGCCCCGTTCTGCGGCCTCGCGACCTCGACTCGACCTTCGCGAGTGCACCGCGACAGGACGCTTCGGCGCCCAGCCAGGATGCGTCCGAACCGGAGGCCGTGTCTGCAGTGGAGACGCCGTAGCGCTGACTCCACGCGCGCCTCCGTTTCCGTTCGGTGTTGATCGGACGAGGACCGTGGCCCCTACGCGTCTGCCCGGCCCGGAGCATCCACCGCGAATCGCAGCCATGAGATCTGGCCGGCCTTGCGAGCATCAATGAGCGAGAGGCGATCCGATTCGACGCGGCGCGGGAACACCGGCTGGCCGCCGTCGAGCGCGACGGGCATGAGGTGCAACTCGATCTCGTCGAGCGCACCCGCGTCGGAGAACTGGCCGGCGAGGTCTCCCCCGCCGACGATCCACACGTCGGCGTCGCCCGCAGCCTCGCGGATTTCAGGCAGTACCTCGGCCACGTCGCCGCGCCGGACCCGGATATCGCTCCGCTCGGGCAGCTTCACCTCGCTGGTCGTGAACAGGAACACGGGACGCTCACCGGAGAACCCGAGCCACTTCTCGGGGTTGTCGAGCACGTCTTCGTGCGCGAGCAGCCACTCGTACGTACTGCGGCCCATGACGAGGGCGCCGGACGTGTCGAGCCGGTTCTCGATGCCAACATCGGTCGACTCGACGGCGAAGAGCCAGTCGAGCGAGTGGTTCTGATCGGCGATGTGGCCGGTGATGGTCGTGGCGGTGCTGTAGACGAAAGAGGTCATGTGCGTAGCCCAACACGACCCTCCGACAAATCGGGCAAGAGGTCTCCCGCTCGATCGGCGGCCTGTCGGGCTGAGGCAGCCGTGCGCCGCGACGCGCCGTCACTCGGGTCGTTCGTACCGCCCGTAGATGTCGGCGGCAGCCTCGCCGAGCCCGCGCGGCTGCCCCACTTCGCCGAACGTCGCGGCGATCTGACGCATCTCATCGTCCCAGCGCCAGCCCTTCGCGACGGCGCTCGACCGTGCGCGTTCGAGACGACGCGCGAGGTCCGGCTGCGATCTGGCCCATTCGGCGTGCAGGATATCGGCGACGCCGTACGCCTCGGCCGTGCCGTCGGCAGCGAGCACGAGCGCGGCGCTGATCTTGGTCCACGACGCGTACGTCATCTTGACGGCGGATGCGCCGAACTCGCCCGCCTCGACCGTCACCGCCTCGACGCGCGAGCCATCGAAGAGGGCAGCGATTCGGACCGCCTCGTCGCCGGAGAGGTAGAGCCGCGTGGTTCCGTTCTCGGTCGGCGGAGGCCCGACGACCCCGCCGTCGACGAAGGTCGCGCCACCGTTGCGGACGATGCTTGCGACCTCTGCGCTCCGGCCGGGGCTGATGGCGTTGGCGTCGACGTAGATGCCGGTGAATCCCTCGACCCGAGCAGCGGTCTCGACAGCGGCGGCCGGCGGCACCAGGGAGATCACGACGTCGGCAGCGCCGACGTCGGTCCAGGGCGCGAGACCGGCCGCGAAGGCCCGGTTGGCCGTGGCGGGGCTGCGGCCCTCGGGCAGCCACCCGACGTCGTGGCCGACATCGCGCAGCGCATGACCGACGGCCGCGCCCATGGCGCCGGGGTGGAGAATCGAGATGCGTGCCATGCCTGCCATGATCCCTTCCGCACCGGTGTCTCACCAGGCCGCGGCGTCAGTCGACGCGACGTGGGACGACTCCGCGGCGTCGTAGTCGTATCACCCGAATTCCGGTCTCAAGCTCATCATCGAGGACCGCGGACGGCACCGATCGCCGACGACCGTGGCGATTCACCGCGTGCGACGAGCGCGCCCTAGCTCGAGACGGGCAGGAACAGGTCGGTGCGCAGCGTCGACGGGTCCATGTCCGGCGTCGGCTCGGTGACGTAGACCTCCCAGAAGTGGCCGACGGGCCGGTGCCCGTGCGCCGCGGCCCACTGCAGCAGGCGCTCCCACGCGGTGCCGAGCCCGTCGAAGCCGCCGAGGTGGCTGAGCGTGGCGACGTGCCCGCCCGAGAGCTTCGACGTGATCACTTTCGTGTCGCCGGGGAACTCGAGGCCCGCGTACTCGGCGTCGGTCGGGAAGCCGAGCTCGACCGTGAACGGCTCGGTCGGCATGCGGTCGTAGTGGGCGAATGCTGGTCCCGCCGGCTGCAGCTGGGCTCGGCTCAGGGCGGCGCCGATCGCCTGGAACCCCTCGTCGAAGCGCTGCTCGATGCCCTCCTGGGATTCGAGGTGGTACCGCACGGCGATCGTCGGCTGCTCGGGCAGGCGAACGAGCTCGGGCTCGAGTCGGGGGGCGGCGGGGATCGCTTCGTGGGTCACGTGGGCTCCAGCTTCGTCGGTGGCGGCTCGAGGCGGACAGTTCAGACCGCCTCCTTTAGCGTGCCAGACGCGGCGGGGATGCTCGAGGAATCTTTCGGCGCCTCGGGCGTTGTCCCGTGCGTGACTACCCCGCTCTCAGTGCTCGACCTCGCGTTCGTCGCCCCGGGGCAAACCCCGGCCGACGCCTTCGCCGCCTCCGTCCGCCTCGCCCAAGCAGCGGAGCGGCACCGATTCGAGCGGGTCTGGTACGCCGAACACCACAACATGGCCGAAATCGCCTCGAGCGCCACCTCGGTCCTCATCGAGCACATCGCGAGCCGCACCGAACGCATCCGCGTCGGCGCGGGCGGCATCATGCTGCCCAACCACTCGCCGCTCACGATCGCCGAGCAGTTCGGCACGCTCGCCACGCTGCATCCGGGTCGCATCGATCTGGGGCTCGGGCGCGCGCCAGGCAGCGACCAGCGCACCCTGCACGCGCTCCGCCGCGACGCGATGAGCGCCGAGAGCTTCCCGCAAGACGTCGTCGAGCTGCAGGCCTACCTGCGGGGCGCGAGCGTCGTCGAGGGCGTCAGCGCGTACCCCGGCGCGGGCACCGACGTCGAGCTGCACATCCTCGGCTCGTCACTCTTCGGCGCCCAGCTCGCCGCCGCTCTCGGCCTGCCCTACGCGTTCGCGTCGCACTTCGCGCCCCAGGCACTCATGCAGGCCGTCGCGGCGTATCGAGAGCGGTTCGAGCCCTCGGGCGTGATCGACGAGCCGCGCGTCATCGTCGGCGCCAACGTGATCGCGGCCGAGGACGAGACCGAGGCCGAGACGACGCGCGACCGCGTGCTGCGCCAGCGCGCCCGACGCTTCATCAACCACGCCGAGCGTTACACCGACGAGCAGCTCGACGCGATCATCGCTTCGCCCCAGGGCCGACAGATCGCCGACATGATGCGCTACACCGCTGTCGGCACGAGCGAACAGGTCGGCGCTTGGCTCGACGACTTCGCGGCGAAGACCGGGGCCGACGAGATCATGATCGCCTTCCAGTCGGACACCGTCGAGGGCCGCATCCGATCGCTCGAGCTGACCGCGGCATCCGGCGCCATGGCCCCGGCGATCTCATGGCAGCCCTCCGGTGCCCACGCCGACGCGGAGCGCGCGCCGGCGCACCGCGCAGGTTGACCATTCGGGCTCGTGCCCGGCGGTATCACCCCGACACGCCTAGTTTTGACTCTTTCAAGAAAAGGCGAGACCATGAGGGCATGACCCCTGGACAGCGTTCGACGACGACCGCCGGCCAGGTACGGGCCCACGACGGGTCGCAGGTTCTTCGCACCGCATCACTCCGCGTGACGAAGCCGCGCCTCGCCGTGCTTGCGGCCGTCGCCGAGCATCCGCACGCCTCGACCGCGGTGGTCATCGCGGCGGCGCGCGAAGAACTGCCCGACGTGTCGCACCAGGCGGTCTACGACACGCTGCACACCCTCACATCGGCGGGCATCTTGCGCCGCATCCAGCCGTCGGGGTCCGTCGCGCGCTACGAGACTCGAGTCGGCGACAACCATCACCACCTCGTGTGCCGCGCGTGCCACTCGATCGTCGACGTCGACTGCGTCGTGGGCGAGTCGACCTGCCTCACGCCGAGCCACGACCACGGGTTCCGCGTCGACGAGGCCGACGTCACCTTCTGGGGCCTGTGCCCGTCGTGTTCGGCCAAACTCGAGGCCGACGAGCACGACGCCGGCGACCGCCCGCCCGCCGCCCACGAGTAGCCCCGCAAGGAGCGCCCGCGAGGAGCGCCCGCCAGGAGCGCCCGCCAGGAGCGCCCGCCAGGAGCGCCCGCGACGAAGAAGACCCCCGACCCAACGATCAACCTCGCCAGTCGTCAGCACGAAAGGATCAGCATGACAGACACCCAAACCGAGGCCGCGACCTGCCCGATGGGCTTCGGCAGTAGCCAAGCCGCCAATGAGGCAGCGCCTGCGGCCCCCGCGCTCGTGAGCCCCGTGAACGGCAACACCAACGACAAGTGGTGGCCGAACCGCCTCAACCTCTCGATCCTGGCCAAGAACCAGCCGGCCCGCGACCCGTTCGACGCCGACCTCGACTACGCCGCCGAGTTCCAGTCGCTCGACCTCGCTGCCGTCAAGGCCGACATCGCCGAGGTGCTCACGACCTCGCAGCCCTGGTGGCCGGCCGACTTCGCCCACTACGGGCCGTTCATGATCCGGATGGCGTGGCACTCGGCCGGCACGTACCGCGTGCAGGACGGCCGCGGCGGCGGTGGTGAAGGCCAGCAGCGGTTCGCGCCGCTCAACGCGTGGCCCGACAACGTCGGCCTCGACAAGGCGCGTCGCCTCATGTGGCCGGTCAAGAAGAAGTATGGGCGCAAGATCTCGTGGGCCGACCTGTTCATCCTCACGGGAAACGTGGCCCTCGAGACCATGGGCTTCAAGACCTTCGGCTTCGCGGGCGGCCGCGTCGACGTGTACGAGCCCGATAGCGACGTCTACTGGGGCTCCGAGACCGAGTGGCTCGGCACCGACAAGCGTTACTCCGGCGACCGCGAGCTGCAGAAGCCGCTCGCGGCGACCACGATGGGCCTCATCTACGTCAACCCCGAGGGGCCAGAGGGCGTGCCCGACCCGATCGCGGCCGCGCGCGACATCCGCGAGACCTTCAAGCGCATGGCGATGGATGACGAAGAGACCGTCGCCCTCATCGCCGGCGGTCACACGTTCGGGAAGACGCACGGCGCCGGCCCGGAGTCGCACAAGGGACCGGACCCGGAGGCCGCTCCGCTCGAGAACCAGGGCCTGGGCTGGCAGAGCAGCTTCGGCACTGGCCACGGCAACGACGCGATCGGCTCGGGCATCGAGGTCACCTGGACCTACCACCCGACGCGCTGGGACAACGAGTTCTTCCACATCCTGTTCGCATATGAGTGGGAGAAGTTCGTGAACGAGGGCGGCCACGTGCAGTGGCGCCCCATCGACGGCGGTGGCTCCGACATGGTGCCGATGGCGCAGGGCGACGGCCGCCGCGAGCCCCGCATGCTCACGACCGACCTGTCGCTGCGCTTCGACCCCGAGTACGAGAAGATCTCGCGTCGCTTCAAGGACGACCAGGCGGCGTTCGAGGATGCGTTCGCTCGCGCCTGGTTCAAGCTCACGCACCGCGACATGGGCCCCAAGGACCGCTACCTCGGCCCCGAAGTGCCCGAGGAGGATCTGCTCTGGCAGGACCCGGTGCCGCACGGCACGCCCCTCACGGACGAGCAGCTCGCCCGCGTGAAGCAGGCAGTCACCGAGTCGGGCCTCACGGTCTCGCAGCTCGTGTCGACGACGTGGGCCGCGGCATCCAGCCACCGAGTCAGCGACTACCGCGGCGGCGTCAACGGCGGGCGCCTGCGCCTCGAGCCGCAGCGCAGCTGGACCGCGAACGAGCCCGCGAAGCTCGCCTCGGTCATCCCCGTGCTCGAGGGCATCGCCTCGCAGTACGGAGCGTCGTTCGCCGACGTCGTCGCGGTCGCCGGCGCAGTCGGCGTCGAGCAAGCCGCTGCGGCCGCCGGCGTGCCCGTCACGGTGCCCGTCTCCACGGGCCGCGGCGACGCGACGCAGGAGCAGACCGACGCCGAGTCGTTCTCGTACCTCGAGCCGCAGCACGACGGGTTCCGCAACTACCTCGAGGACGGGCTACCGCTGCCCGCCGAGTTCCTGCTGCTCGACAAGGCGAGCCTGCTGGGGCTCACCCCCGTCGAGCTCACGGTGCTCGTCGGCGGCCTGCGCATGCTCGGCGTGAACTACGAGGCCTCCGACGTCGGCGTCTTCACGGACCGCCCGGGGCAGCTGACGAACGACTTCTTCGTCAACCTTCTCGAGCTCGGCAACACGTGGAAGCCCGTCGACGGCCCCTCGGAGTCGGCCACCGTCTACGAGTGCATCAGCGCGACCGGCGAGAAGCTCTGGAGGGGAAGCCGCGTCGACCTCGTCTTCGGCGCGAACTCCGAACTTCGCGCGATCGCCGAGGTCTACGGCGCCGACGACGCGCATGAGAAGTTCGTGAAGGACTTCGTCGCCGCGTGGTCGAAGGTCGTCGAGCAGGACCGGTTCGACATCTAGGTCGCAGCACACGGGCGCGGGCGGCCAGCCGCCGCGCACGAGGGCCCGTCACCGTCTCCCGCGGTGGCGGGCCCTCGCCGGTCGGGAACGAGGAGTTCGGCTAGGCCGCGTCGTCGTCACGGGCGATGCGTTGACCGACGACCGCGCTCACGCCGTCCTGCCGCATCGAGACGCCGTAGAGCGCGTCGGCGATCTCCATCGTGCGCTTCTGGTGCGTGATCACGATGAGCTGGCTCGACGCGCGCAGCTGCTCGAACACCTGCAACAGCCGCCCCAGGTTCGCATCGTCGAGCGCCGCCTCGACCTCGTCCATGATGTAGAACGGGCTCGGCCGGGCCTTGAAGATCGCGATCAGCAAGGCCACGGCCGCGAGCGAGCGCTCCCCGCCCGACAGCAGGGTGAGCCGCTCGATCTTCTTCCCCGCCGGGCGGACACTCACCTCGATGCCCGTGCGAAGCAGGTCGTCCGGCGCCGTCAACGAGAGGTCGCCGGTCCCCCCGGGGAACAGCACCGGGAACACCTCGTGGAACGCCTCGCGCGTGTCGTCGAAGGCCGCCTCGAACACTGTCTTCATCCGCTCGTCGATGTCATCGACGATCTGCAACAGGTCGGTCCGCGTTCGCTGCAAGTCGTCGAGCTGCTCCGTCAAGAATGCGCTCCGCTGCTCGAGCGCCGCGAACTCCTCGAGGGCGAGCGGGTTCACGCGGCCGAGCTGTGCAAGCTGCTTCTCCGCCGCCGCGAGACGCCGCTCCTGCGCCGCGCGGTCGAACGGCACGCCGTCCTCGGGTTCATCGTTCGCCGGCCGGCCGCCCTCGCCCTCGTGTCCGCCATGGGCCGGATGCCCGTCCTGATCGTGGGGCGACGGTTCCGTTGGACCTGTGGTCGCCTCGGCGGCCGCGCGCTCCTCGTCGCTCGCATGCAGGTCGCCGAGCCCGCCTTCGAGCTCGGCCTCGCGCCGTTCGCGGACGGACGCACCCCAATCGGCGGACCCCGGGCTTGAGCCCGGGCCCAGAGCGCCCGGCTGCGCTGGCGAGTCCTGCGATTCGGGAGCAGAAAGCCCCGGCTCGGCGGACGCGTCATCGTCCTCGCGGAGCGCCGCCGCCTCGGCGGCCAGGGCCGCCGCCCGCTCCGCGTGCGAGCGCAGCGCCTCGTCGTCACGCGGCACGAGCCGGTCTGGACCATACTCCGCGACCAGCACCTGCTCCCCCATCGATAGCTCGCTGGCGGCACGATCGAGCACGTTCTTGAGTTGCAGCTTCTTCTCGTAGATCCCCAGCTCGAGCGCGTGCACGTCTTCTGTGATCTCGCCGAGCCGTTGACGTAGCGTCGACTCCTCGGCCCGCAGCGCCGCCAGCTCCTCATTTTTCGCCTCGCGGTCGCGCTCGGCGTCATGCTGCGCGGTCCGCGCCTCGTCGACCGCTCCCTCGAGCGAGGCGAGCACGGTGGGCATCACCGCGAGCGCGGCTTCGATGCGGGCGAGCTCCCGGCGCCGGAGCACGGCCTCGCGAGCCGCCCGGTCAGCCGCCTCCCGATCGGCCTCGAGCTGGGTCGCGAGCCGTTCGGCCCTCGCACGCTCGCCCCGCACCCGCTCCTTGCGGGTCTCGACGGCCAGCCGCGCCTCGACCTCGGCGTCACGGGCGCGCTCGACGCGCGCCGCGGCCTCGTCACGCACGCCTGCCTCGAGCGTCGGGCGTGGCGTGGCCAGGTGCTCCTCGTACGCTCGCTTCGCCGCGGCGGCACGCTCCTCGGCCTCGCCGACCCCGGCGCTTGCCGTTTCCAGTGCCGTGACGGCGCGGGCATGCTCAGCCACCGCCGCGTCGCTGCGGGCCTGCGCGCGATTGAGCTGCTCGCGCTGCGACGCGAGATCGGCGTCGAACGCGCGAAGCGCATCCAGGGCCCCGGTCGACGCCTGCTTCGCTGCGCTCAGCGCCCCGCGCAGCTCGGCCACCTCGATCGACGCGGCGTCACGCGCGCGCGTGACCTCGTCGAGCCGCGCAACCGTGCGCTCGAGGTCGGCGCTCAGCTCGAGCCGCGATTGCCCGACGCCGCCGGACCCGCCGCGGTACACGCGCGGTGCCAGCACGTCGGCCTCTCGCGTCACGACCGTCGCACCCGCACGGGCCAGGGCCGCGCCGGACGGCCCGTCGAGCAGCGCGCCCGCCACCGCCAGGTCGTCGACGACGACCACGTCGCGCAGCATGGCGCGCACGGCCGCCGGCGCTGAGAGAACGACCTCGGATGCCCGCGTCGCGCCCGAGCCGGGCGTCACGTCGAAGCCCCGGTCCTCGGTATCGACATCGGCATCGACATCGACATCGACATCGACCACGAGTTCGACGCGTCCGAGCTTTTCGCCGCGCGCTCGCTCGAGCACGCCACGCCCGGCGGCGGCCCCGTCGACGAGCACGGCGTCGGCGAGCGACCCGAGCGCCGCCGCGACGGCCGCCTCGTACCCCTCGGCGACGCGCACGTGATCGGTCACGGTGCCACGCACGCCGACGAGCCCGGCCGCGAGCAGCGCGTCGGTGCCGTCCGGCGTCTTCGCCGCGAGTGCCAGCGCCGCCCGTCGCGCCTCGAGGGCGTCGCGCTCGCGCTCGAGGCTGTGCAGTCGGTCACGGGCCTCCTCGAGGTCACCCTCGGCGCGCGTCACGGCCTCGGCGGCCTCCCGGTAGGTTTCATCGAGCTCGGACGAGTCGGCCTCGCCGCGCGCCGAGGTTGCGAGCAGCTCGTCGAGGGTGGTCGCCGCCGCGTCGAGCCGCGACCGAGCGGCGTCACGGGCGTTCGTCTGTCGCAGCACCTCCCCGCGCACCGACGCGAGCCGCCCCGCGGCCGATTCGGCGCGCCCCTTGAGCTCGGTCTGCCGCACCTCGTGCTGTGCGATCAGCGCCGAGGTCGCTGCGACCTGCCGGTCGACCTCGTCGAGCGCTTGGCGCGCCACGCGGGTCGCCTCCTGCGCCTCGGCCCAGGCGGTCTCGGCATCGCCCACCTCCGACGCCAGTCGGCGGGCCTCGTTCACTGCCGACTCGACCTCCTCACGCGTGACGCTCGGGGTGAACTCGGGCGCTTCGAGGCGCTGGGCGACGAGCCCGCGTCGCTGCGACGCGAGCATCTGCGTGTTGCGCATCCGTTCCAGCACCGATTCGAGCTCGAACCGCGTCTTGCGGGCCCGGTCGACCTCGTCGCCCCGCTGCTCCGCGATGATGCGCTCGGCGCGCGCGAGTGCGCGCTGCAGCTTCTCGTTCAGCACGGCGCGCTCGGTACCGCGCTCCTGCTCGGTCGCCGTGGCCTCCCGCACCGCGCGGCGGAGACGGACCACGTCGTCTGCGAACAGCCTGGCTCGAGCATCCCGGGCGATCGCGGCGATGCCGTGCGCGCGCCTCGCGACCTCTGCCTGTCGCCCGAGGGGCTTGAGCTGGCGGCGCACCTCGGTCGCGAGGTCGTTCAGGCGCGTGAGGTTGGCCTCCATGCCCTCGAGTTTGCGCACCGTCTTCTCCTTGCGGCGGCGGTGCTTGAGAATGCCGGCGGCCTCCTCGATGAAGCCGCGTCGCTCTTCGGGGGTCGCGTGCAGCACGTTGTCGAGCCGGCCCTGGCCGACGATCACGTGCATCTCGCGCCCGAGCCCCGTGTCGCTCAGGAGCTCCTGCACGTCGAGCAACCGCGCCTGCTCGCCGTTGATGGCGTACTCGCTGCCGCCGTTGCGGAACAGCGTGCGGCGGATCGTCACCTCGGAGTAGTCGATGGGCAGCGTGCCGTCGACGTTGTCGATCGTGAGCGTCACCTCGGCGCGGCCCAGCGGCCCGCGCGTCGACGTGCCCGCGAAGATCACATCCTCCATCTTCCCGCCGCGAAGACTCTTGGCGCCCTGCTCGCCCATGACCCATGCGAGGGCATCGACCACGTTCGACTTGCCCGAGCCGTTCGGCCCCACCACGCACGTGACACCCGGCTCGAACACGAGCGAGGTCGGGTTCGCGAACGATTTGAACCCCTTGAGCGTCAAGCTCTTGAGGTGCATGCGGGCTCCGGTTCGGCGGGTGACGGGTGGATGCTGCTGCCGGCGCCGACGTGGCCGGTGCGCGGTCGCCGGTGCCTTCCGGCAGACTACCCGGCCGACTGCGCGCTGGCGGGGCACCGCGCGCCTCCTCGGCGCGCGGTGCGAGTACGATGCGGGGCATGATCCGCCGCAACGCCTCGGGCCCGGAGCAGGCGCTCCCCAATGCGCGCCGCCTGGCCGCGGCGGTGGCCGCTGCGTCGGTGACCGCCGCGCTGCTCGCGGCATGCGCCGCGGCTCCCCTGATGGAGGGGCTCCTGTATGAGCGCTTCGAGCGGGTGCCGCCGGTGACGACCGCGCCGGCCGACCCGACGGAGGCGCCTGACGGCATCGACGAGGCGCCAATCGCGACCGCGACCGTCTCGCCGCGTCCGACCGAGACCGACGACCCCGGGCCGAGCGGCCTGATCGGCAGCGGCATCCCGGTCGCGCCGGTCGCCGGGGAGGGCGCCGCGCCTCTGCGCTAGCTCGCGGCTAGCTCGCGCATCCCCGCGGCGGGTCCGCCGCGGTCGTCTCGCGAGCTCCGCGCGCTGCTACCGGCGCACGCCCTGCTCGGCGAGGCTGTCGAGGATGCGCTTCGCCACCTCGTCGACGCGCCCCTCGCCGTCGACGTCAACGAGCACGCCGCGGTCGCCGTAGATCGCGACGATCGGCTCGGTCTCCCTCGCGTACACGTCGAGGCGATTGCGGATGACCGTCTCGGTGTCGTCGACCCTGCCCTCTTTCACCGCGCGATTCCGCAGCCGGTCGACCACGACCTCCGTGTCGACGATGAGCCGCACGACCGCGTCGATAGCGGCGCCCGACGCCCCCAAGTGGTCGGTCAGGAAGTCGACCTGCTCGACGGTGCGAGGGTAGCCGTCCAGCAGGAAGCCGCCGTTGCAGTCGTCTTGCGCGATGCGGTCACGAACCAGCTCGTTCGTGAGGGAGTCCGGCACGAGCGAGCCGGACTCGATGATCGACTGCACCTTGAGACCGAGGTCGGTGCCGTTCTTGATGTTCGACCGGAAGATGTCGCCCGTCGAGATGGCGGGAACACCGTAGGCGCGCGCGAGCCCCGTGGCCTGCGTGCCCTTGCCTGCACCAGGGGGGCCGACGATCAGAAGCCGGACAGCGTTGTCTGCGGTGCGTGCGGTCATCGAAGGAGTCCCTCGTAGTTTCGTTGCTGGAGCTGGGCGTCGATCTGCTTGACCGTCTCGAGGCCGACACCGACGATGATGAGCATCGATGCCCCGCCGAACGGGAAGTTCTGATTGGCGTTCACGGTCGCCAACGCGATGAGCGGGATCACGGCCAGGATGCCCAGATACAGCGACCCAGGGAACGTGATGCGCGTGAGCACGTAGTTGAGGTACTCCGCCGTCGGACGACCGGCTCGGATGCCCGGGACGAACCCGCCGTGCTTGCGCATGTTCTCGGCGACCTCCTCGGGGTTGAACGCGATCGCGACGTAGAAGTAGGCGAAGCCGATAACGAGCAGGAAGTACACCGCCATGTAGAGCGGGTGGTCACCGGTCGTGAAGTTGTTGGAGATCCAGGTCACCCAGCCCGGCAGCTCACCGGTCACGGGGTCGGGCGTCTGGTTGAACTGCGCAACGAGCATGGGCAGGTACAGCAGCGATGACGCGAAGATGACCGGGATCACGCCGGCCTGGTTGACCTTGATCGGAATGTAGGTCGAGTTGCCGCCGTACGTGCGCCTGCCGACCATTCGCTTGGCGTACTGCACGGGGATGCGCCGCTGCGACTGCTCCACGAAGACGACACCCATCATGATGAGCAGGCCGATCAGGAGGATCATGACGAGCGTGATCATGCCACTGTCACCCTGCGCCATCGAGCCGATGGCCGACGGGAACGTTGCCGAGATCGAGGTGAAGATGAGCAGCGACATGCCGTTACCAATGCCGCGCTCGGTGATCAGCTCGCCCAGCCACATGATCACGGTCGTGCCGGCGGTCAGCGCGAGGATCATGAGAACCATGCGGATGACGTTGTTGATCTCGGCGCCGGGCTCGGTTGCCGGCAGCATGTCGAGGATGTTCTGACAGGCCGGGTTCGTCGAACCGCCGAACAGGGCACCGGAACGAGCGACCGTCACGAGCGTCGTGGCCTGCAGCACCGCGAGGCCGATCGTCATGTAACGCGTGTATTGGGTCAGCTTCTGTTGCCCGGTTTGACCCTCCTTGTGGAGCGCATCGAAGTGCGGGATCACGACGCGAAGCAGCTGCGTGATGATCGACGCCGTGATGTACGGCATGACGCCGAGCGCGAAGATCGAGAGCTGCAGCAGCGCGCCGCCGGAGAACAGATTGATCATGTCCTGGAAGCCGGCGGTCGTGCTGCCGGACGCCAGACACTGTTGCACGTTGGGGTAGTTGACGAACGGCCCCGGGATCACGGTCCCGAGGCGATAGATCGCCACCATGGCCAGGGTGAACAGGATCTTCCGACGGAGGTCGGGAGTCTTGAACACCCGCGCAATGGCACTGAACACGCTCTCGTCCTGCTTTCGTTGAAGTTACGACGCCGGCTGCAACTCGGCGCACGGCCACGATAGGCCGTTCACGTGACGAAGCGGGGGCCGGCTTCCGCCGACCCCCGCCTGAGACCCGACTTGTCTCGGGCGTGACTACTCGACCGAACCGCCGGCCGCCTCGATCTTCTGCTGAGCAGAGGCCGAGACCTTGTCGACTGCAACGTTCAGCTTAACCGCAATCTCGCCGCCGCCGAGCACCTTGACGAGCTCGCCTCGATTGATGACGCCCTTCTCGATGAGTGCGTCACGCGTGACCGAGCCGCCCTCGGGGAACAGCTCGCCGAGCTTGTCGAGGTTCACGACCTGGTATTCGGTGCGGAACGGGTTCTTGAACCCGCGCAGCTTCGGCGTGCGCATGTGCAGCGGCATCTGGCCACCCTCGAAGCCCGCGGGAACGCCCTTGCGAGCCCGCGTGCCCTTCGTGCCGCGGCCGGCCGTCTTGCCCTTGGAGCCCTCACCGCGGCCGACGCGAGTCTTCGCGGTCTTCGCGCCGGTCGCCGGACGAAGGTGGTGCACCTTCAGCTGAGGAACGGACTTCTTCTCGTTCTGCTCTTCGTTCTTGGTCATTCGCTGATCTCCTCGACCTTCACCAGGTGAGCGACCGTCTTGACGTAGCCGCGGTTCACGGCGTTGTCTTCCTTGACGACCGAGTCGCCGATCCGCTTGAGCCCAAGCGAACGGAGCGTGTCGCGCTGGTTCTGCTTCTCACTGATGACCGACTTGGTCTGCGTCACCTTGATGTTCGCCATTACGCACCAACCTTCGAGGCTTCGGCGGCCTCGACGCGGGCCTGCTCCTCAGCGCGCAGGATGCGCGCGGGAACCACCGCGTCGACGTCGAGCCCACGGCGGGCCGCGACGGCACGCGGCTCCTCGAGCTGCTTGAGCGCTTGGACGGTCGCGTGGACGATGTTGATCGTGTTCGACGACCCGAGCGACTTCGAGAGCACGTCATGGATGCCGGCGCACTCGAGGACGGCGCGAACCGGACCACCGGCGATAACGCCAGTACCAGCAGCCGCGGGCCGCAGCAGCACGACACCCGCGGCGGCCTCACCCTGGACGGGGTGCGGGATCGTCTTCTGCACGCGCGGGACGCGGAAGAAGTTCTTCTTGGCCTCTTCGACGCCCTTCGAGATCGCGAGGGGAACCTCGCGGGCCTTGCCGTAGCCGACGCCCACGAGGCCGTTGCCGTCGCCCACGACGACGAGCGCCGTGAAAGCGAAGCGACGGCCGCCCTTGACGACCTTCGAAACGCGGTTGATGGTGACGACGCGCTCGAGGAACGGGTTGCTCTTGTCGTCGCCGCCACGGTCGCGGCCGCCGCGTCCGCCCTGGCGATCTCCACGGCCGCCGCGACGGTCTGTGCGGCCACCGCCCTCGCGCTGCGAGGACTCGCTCGCGGCGGCCGTCTCGACGGGACGGTCGCTGATGTTGTCGGGAACGTTCTGTTCCGTTGTCTCGGTCACAGGTTCAGCCCTGCCTCTCGTGCTCCGTCAGCGATCGCTGCGACACGACCTGCGTACTTGTTGCCGCCGCGGTCAAAGACCACCGACTCGATGCCCGCCGCCTTGGCGCGCTCGGCGACCAACTCGCCGACACGCTTGGCCTTGGCCGACTTGTCGCCATCGATGCCACGAAGCTCTTGCTCCATGGTCGACGCGCTGGCGAGGGTGCGACCCTTGGCGTCGTCGACGACCTGCACGAACACGTGACGGGTCGAACGGGTGACGACGAGGCGAGGGCGCACCTCGGTGCCGACGATCTTCTTGCGAAGACGGTCGTGACGACGGCCGCGTGCGGCCTGCTTGCTCTTTCCTCGGGTACCGAGTCCCATGACTACTTCCCAGCCTTTCCGGCCTTGCGGCGGATCTGCTCGCCCTCGTAGCGCACGCCCTTGCCCTTGTAGGGCTCGGGCAGGCGAAGCTTGCGGATGTTGGCGGCGCACTCGCCGACAGCCTGCTTGTCGATGCCTTCGACGGTCACCTTGTTCTGGCCCTCGACCTTGAACGAGATGCCGGCGGGGGGCTCGACGAACACGGGGTGCGAGTAGCCGAGCGCGAGCTCGAGGTTCGCGCCCTTGGCCTGCACGCGGTAACCGGTGCCGACGACCTCGAGGCTCTTCGTGTAGCCCTGGGTGACGCCGATGATGTTGTTGTTGATGAGCGTGCGCGTCAGCCCGTGCAGGGCACGCGACTCGCGCTCGTCGTCGGGACGGGTGACGAGGACCTGTCCGTCCTCGACCGCCACCTCGATCGGCTCGGCGACGGTGAGCGACAGCTCACCCTTCGAGCCCTTGACGGTGACCTCGCGCCCGTCGAGCTTGACCTCGACGCCCGCGGGAATGGCAATTGGGAGTCGTCCGATTCGCGACATGTTCGATCACCACACGTAGGCGAGGACTTCCCCACCCACGCCCTTCTGCTCGGCCTCGCGGTCGGTGAGAAGACCGGAGGAGGTGGACAGGATGGCGACACCGAGGCCGCCGAGCACCGTGGGGAGCTCGGTCGAGCGCGCGTACACGCGCAGGCCCGGCTTCGAGACGCGCTTGATGCCACCGATGGACTGCTCGCGGTTGGGACCGAACTTGAGCGTCAGCGTCAGCGTCTCGCCGACCTTGGCCGGCGTCGTGGCGACATCGGCGATGTAGCCCTCGCGCTTGAGAATCTCAGCGATGCGGGTCTTGAGCTTGGACGCCGGCATTGAGACGGTGTCGTGGTGCGCCGAATTGGCGTTGCGCAGACGCGTGAGCATGTCTGCGACGGGATCGGTCATCGTCATGATGAGTGCCTTTCGCCTGGTTTCACGCCCCGTACACGGGGTCGTGACCTGTGGTGGATGCGCTGGGCGGCTGCCCAGCGCAGGGAGGACTAGGCCTGCTGCGCCTTTTCGCGGTAGGGGAACCCGAGCTTCGTCAGCAGGGCCCGCCCCTGGTCATCGCTCGTCGCCGAAGTGACGACGGTGATGTCCATACCGCGGGTGCGGTCGATCTTGTCCGGATCGATCTCGTGGAACATGACCTGCTCCGTGAGACCGAACGTGTAATTGCCGTGGCCGTCGAACTGCTTGTCCGAGAGACCGCGGAAGTCGCGGATGCGGGGAAGCGCGAGGCTCAGGAGGCGGTCGAGGAACTCCCACATGCGGTCGCCACGAAGCGTGACGTGCGTGCCGATGGGCTGGCCCTCGCGCAGCTTGAACTGAGCGATCGACTTTCGCGCCTTGGTCACCATGGGCTTCTGACCCGTGATGGCGGTGAGGTCGGCGATCGCGCCCTCGATGATTTTGCCGTCGCGCGCGGCCTCGCCGACGCCCATGTTGACGACGATCTTCACGAGACCGGGAACCTGGTTGATGTTGCTCAAACCGAGCTCCTCAAGCAGCTCGGGCTTGATCTCGTCGCGGTACTTCTGCTTCAGCCGGGGCTGGATGTTGCCAGCCACCGTCGCGGTGTCCGTCATCGTTACTCGCTGTCCTTCTCGGCGGCCGTGTCGTCCGAAGCGTCCGCGTCGGCCTTCTTCGCCTTGGCGGGCTTCTTGGCCGCGCTGTCGCTCGTGGCCTTCTTCGTGTCGGCCTTGGTGTCGTCCTTGGCCGGCTTCTCCGCCCGGCGCGACGGCTTGAAGTAGCGCGTGCGAACGGTGCGGGTCATGCCGTCCTTCGTGACCTCTTCCTCATGGAAGCCCACGCGAGCGGGCACCTTGGTGTCGGGGTCGACGAGGGCGACGTTGGAAATGTGAATGGGCGCCTCGACGGTCTCGATGCCGCCGGTCTTGCTCCCGCGCTGCGACTGGCCGATGCGCGTGTGCTTCGTGACGTAGTTCACGCCCTCGACGATGACGCGGTTCTGCTCGGCCAGCACCTCGAGCACCGTGCCCTGCTTGCCGCGCTCGGCGCGAGCACCCGAGATGACCTCGACGAGGTCGCCCTTACGGATATTCGCCATGGGTTACAGCACCTCCGGAGCGAGCGAAATGATCTTCATGAACTTCTTGTCGCGCAGTTCGCGCCCGACCGGTCCGAAGATGCGGGTACCGCGCGGGTCACCGTCGGTGCGGAGCACGACGGCCGCATTCTCGTCGAAGCGGATGTACGACCCGTCAGCGCGACGCGTCGGCTTGATCGTGCGAACGATCACGGCCTTGACGATGTCGCCCTTCTTGACGTTGCCGCCGGGAATCGCGTCCTTGACGGTCGCGACGATGACATCGCCGACGCCCGCGTAGCGACGGCCGGAGCCGCCGAGCACGCGAATCGTGAGCAGCTCCTTCGCGCCGGTGTTGTCGGCGACGCGGAGGCGGGATTCTTGCTGAATCATGTGTCTGGTTCCTTACCTACAAGGCGCGAGGCGCGCGGCCTACTTCGCCTTCTCGAGGATCTCGACGAGGCGCCAGCGCTTCGTGGCGCTGAGTGGACGGGTCTCGGTGATGAACACGAGGTCGCCGATGCCGGCGGCGTTCTGCTCGTCGTGCACCTTGACCTTGCTCGACCGGCGCAGCACCTTCCCGTAGAGGGGGTGCTTCACACGGTCTTCGACGAGCACGATGATGGTCTTGTCCATCTTGTCGCTCACGACGTAGCCGCGACGCGTCTTGCGGTAGTTGCGCTGCTGCGCGTCCTGCTCCGTGGCAGTTGTCTCGTGGGTCATGATCAGCTCTCCTCCTTCGCGGCCTTCTTCGCGCGCGCCTCGACGACCTCGGGCGTGGCCCGGATTCCGAGCTCGCGTTCGCGGATGACGGTGTAGACACGAGCGATGTCGCGCTTGACGGCCTTGATGCGGCCGCGCTCCTCGCCCTGACCCGTCGCCGCCTGGAAGCGCAGGTTGAACAGCTCTTCCTTGGCCTTCTTCAGTTCCTCGAGCAGACGTGCGTCTTCGAAGGTGTCGAGCTCGTCAATGGCGAGCTCCTTGGTACCGATCGCCATGGCTTACTCGCTCTCCTCACGGGTGATGATGCGTGCCTTCAGGGGCAGCTTGTGGATTGCTCGGGTCAGTGCCTCGCGGGCGAGCTCTTCGTCAACACCCGCGACCTCGAAGAGGACACGGCCGGGCTTGACGTTCGCGACCCACCACTCGGGTGAACCCTTCCCCGAACCCATGCGGGTCTCGGCGGGCTTCTTGGTGAGGGGGGCATCCGGGAAGATGTTGATCCAAACCTTGCCGCCACGCTTGATGTGGCGGGTCATCGCGATACGCGCGGCCTCGATCTGACGGTTGGTGACGTAGGCCGGCGTAAGCGCCTGGATTCCGTACTCACCGAACGACACTCGCGTGCCGCCGGACGCCTGACCCTTGCGGTTCGGGCGGTGCTGCTTGCGGTGCTTGACTCGACGTGGGATCAACATGGTTATGCCTCAGCTCCTGCCGTGGCCGGCGCCTGGTCACGGCGCGAGCCGCGGCGCGGACGGTCGTTGCGGTCGCCGCGCGAGGGCTTCATGTTGGCCTGCTCGCGAGCGAGTTCCTTGTTCGTCAGATCGCCCTTGTAGATCCAGACCTTCACACCGATGCGGCCGTACGTGGTCTTCGCCTCGTAGAAGCCGTAGTCGATGTTGGCGCGGAGCGTGTGCAGGGGCACGCGGCCCTCGCGGTAGAACTCCGAGCGGCTCATCTCGGCGCCGCCGAGGCGGCCCGAGACCTGGATCCGAATGCCCTTGGCGCCGGCTCGCTGCGCGCCCTGCAGGCCCTTGCGCATCGCGCGACGGAAGGCCACGCGAGCGCTCAGCTGCTCGGCGATGCCCTGCGCGACGAGCTGGGCCTCGGCCTCAGGGTTCTTGACCTCGAGGATGTTGAGCTGGATCTGCTTGCCCGTGAGCTTCTCGAGTTCGGAGCGGATGCGCTCGGCCTCGGCGCCGCGGCGACCGATGACGATGCCGGGGCGGGCGGTGTGGATGTCGACACGCACGCGGTCACGGGTGCGCTCGAGTTCGATCCGGGCGACACCGGCGCGGTCGAGCGACTTCGCGAGGTGCTGGCGGATCTTGATGTCTTCCTTCACGTAGTCGGCGTAACGCTGACCAGACTTCGTCGAGTCGGTGAACCACCGCGACACGTGGTCGGTGGTGATTCCGAGGCGGAAGCCGTACGGATTGATCTTCTGTCCCATGACTACTCCCCTGCCTCGGTCTCGTCGATCTCTGGCGTCGCGAGCACCACCGTGATGTGACTCGTGCGCTTGTTGATTCGGAAGGCCCGGCCCTGCGCTCGCGGCTGGAACCGCTTGAGCGTGGTGCCCTCGTCGACGTATGCAGTCGCGACGTAGAGGTCGCGCTCGTCGAGGTAGGCGTTCTCGCTGTCGGCCTTCACTCGCGCGTTGGCGATAGCCGACGCGACGACCTTGTAGACCGGCTCGGATGCGCCCTGTGGCGCAAATTTCAGGATGGCGAGCGCCTCGAGGGCCTGCTTGCCGCGGATCAGGTTGACGACGCGACGGGCCTTGCGAGGGGTCACGCGGATGTGTCGCACGCGGGCGATGGACTCCACCATGCTTGTTCCTCCTTCACATCGCCGCGTTAGCGACGACGCCCCTTCTTGTCGTCCTTCACGTGACCGCGGAAGGTGCGGGTCGGCGCGAACTCGCCGAGCTTGTGGCCGACCATGGTCTCGGTGACGAACACCGGGATGTGCTTGCGTCCGTCATGCACGGCGATCGTGTGTCCGAGCATGTCGGGCACGATCATGGAGCGGCGCGACCAGGTCTTGATGACGTTCTTCGAGCCGCTGTCGTTCGCCTTCAGCACCTTCTGGAGGAGGTGCTCGTCGACGAAGGGACCCTTCTTGAGACTACGAGGCATATTCTGCTCCTCCTGCTAGCGCTTCTTCTTGCCGGTCGGGCGGCGGCGGACGATGAGCTTGTCACTTTCCTTGTTGGGGCGACGCGTGCGGCCCTCGGACTGACCCCAGGGGCTCACGGGGTGACGACCACCGGACGTCCGGCCCTCACCACCACCGTGCGGGTGGTCAACGGGGTTCATCACGACGCCGCGCACCGTGGGGCGCACGCCTAGCCAGCGCTTACGGCCGGCCTTGCCGAGATTGATGTTCGACTGCTCGGCGTTGCCGACCTCACCGATCGTCGCGCGGCAGCGTGCGTCCACGTTGCGCACCTCACCCGAGGGGAGACGCAGCTGGGCGTACGGGCCGTCCTTTGCGACGAGCCGGACCGACGAACCGGCCGAGCGGGCGAGCTTGGCGCCGCCACCCGGCTTGAGCTCGATTGCGTGCACGACGGTACCGGTGGGGATGTTGCGCAGCGGCAGGTTGTTGCCGGGCTTGATGTCGGCGCCGGCGCCCTGCTCGATGATGTTGCCCTGCTTGATGCCGGCCGGCGCGAGAATGTAGCGCTTGGTCCCGTCGACGTAGTGCAGGAGCGCGATGCGAGCCGTGCGGTTGGGGTCGTACTCGATGTGCGCGACCTTGGCGTTGACGCCGTCCTTGTCGTGGCGACGGAAGTCGATCACGCGGTACTGGCGCTTGTGGCCACCACCGATGTGACGGGTCGTGATGCGACCCTGCGCGTTGCGACCGCCGGTCTTCGACAGGGGGCGCAGCAGCGACTTCTCGGGCGTCGAGCGCGTGATCTCCGTGAACTCGGACACCGAGGCGCCGCGACGACCGGGGGTCGTGGGCTTGTAATTGCGAATAGCCATTGTTCTTCGTCCTCTGTGTTCCGACTAGCCGGCGTTCGAGAAGATGTCGATGGAGCCGGACTTCAGCGTCACGATGGCGCGCTTCGTGTCCTTGCGCTTGCCATAGCCGAAGCGCGTGCGGCGCGTCTTGCCCTGGCGGTTCAACGTGTTGATCGTCGCGACCTCGACACTGAAGATGTGCTCGATGGCCTGCTTGATCTCGGTTTTGTTCGATCGGGGGTCGACCTCGAAGGTGTACTTGCCCTGGTCGATCAGGCCGTAGCTCTTTTCGGAGATCACCGGCTTGATGATGATGTCGCGCGGGTTCTTGTTGTTGCCGCTCATGCCTGCTCCTCCTCGCTGGCCTCGTCAGCTGCATCCGCGGCGGGCGCCGTGGCGTTGCGGTCATCACGACCGGCACGGCGCTCGACGAAGGTGTCGAACGCGGCCTTGGTGAAGACGATGTCGTCCGCGACGAGCACGTCGTACGCGTTGAGCTGATCGGCGTACACGCCGTGCAGCTGCGGGATGTTCCGCACCGACAGGGCGCCGAGGTCATCGTCGCGGTCGAGCACGACGAGCACGTTGCGCTCGGCACCGAACCGACGGATCGTGGCAAGCGCCTCCCGCGTCGACGGCGTATCGCCCGCGACGAGCGACTCGACCACGTGCAGCTTGTCGCCGCGGGCGCGGTCGCTGAGCGCCCCGAGGAGCGCCGCCGCGATCATCTTCTTGGGCGTGCGCTGCGCGTAGTCGCGAGGCACCGGACCGTGCACGACGCCACCGCCGGTGTGTTGCGGCATGCGGATCGAGCCCTGGCGGGCGCGGCCCGTGCCCTTCTGCTTGAAAGGCTTGCGTCCGGAGCCCGAGACCTCGCCACGGTTCTTGGCCTTGTGCGTGCCCTGGCGGCGGGCCGCGAGCTGAGCAGTGACGACCTGGTGGATCAGCGGGATGTTGGTCTGGGCGTCGAAGAGTTCGGCGGGGAGCTCGACCGAGCCGGACTTCTTACCGGCGGCGTCGAGAACGTCGATCGTTGCAGCCATTGGACTAGGCCCCCTTCACTGCGTTGCGGACGAACACGAGGCGGCCCTTGGCGCCGGGAACGGCGCCCTTGACGAGCAACAGACCCCGCTCGGCGTCCACGGCGTGGACGGTGAGGTTCTGCACGGTCACACGGTCGCCGCCCATGCGGCCGGCCATGCGCGTGCCCTTGAAGACGCGGCTGGGCGTCGCCGAGGCACCGATCGAGCCCGGCTTGCGGTGGTTCTTGTGGGCACCGTGCGATGCCCCGACGCCGGAGAAGTTGTGCCGCTTCATGACGCCGGCGAAGCCCTTGCCCTTGCTGGTACCGACGACGTCGACCTTCGAGCCGGCCTCGAAGACCGTCGCGTCGAGCTCTTGGCCGACTGTGTAGTCGGCGGCGTCAGCGGTGCGCACCTCGGTGAGGTGACGACGCGGGGTCACGTCGGCGGCGGCGAAGATGCCGGCGGCGGGCTTGTTCACCTTGCGCGGGTCGATGGCGCCGGCGGCGATCTGGATCGCGCTGTAGCCCTGCTTCGCTTCGGACAGGACCTGGGTGACGACGTTGGTCGGCACCTGGATGACGGTCACGGGCACGAAATTGCCGTTGTCGTCCCACACCTGGGTCATGCCGAGCTTCGTCCCCAGCAGACCTTTGTATGCCTTGGTCACGGTAGACATGTGTTCCTCTACGCTCCTCGTCGCCTTAGAGCTTGATTTCGATGTTGACGTCGTCGGGCAGGTCGAGGCGCGTGAGCGAGTCGACCGCCTTCGGCGTCGGGTCAACGATGTCGATGAGGCGCTTGTGTGTGCGCATCTCGAAGTGCTCGCGGCTGTCCTTGTACTTGTGGGGCGAACGAATCACTGCCACCACGTTCTTTTCGGTGGGGAGCGGCACCGGGCCGATGACGGTTGCACCGGCACGGGTCACCGAGTCGACGATCTTGCGCGCCGTGGCATCGATGACCTCGTGGTCATACGACTTCAGTCGGATGCGGATCTTCTGTCCCGCCATGTCCTAACTCTCTCTCTGTGTCGCGCCGCCGGGGCGGCCTCGCGTGCTGGCCAGCGGCATGCCGCTGGCCGGGTTCGCACCACTGTTCTTCTGTCAAGTGCACCCGCACGCGCTGCTCGCGCAAGCGAACGGATGACGGTGGCATCGGGGAGGGGTGGCCCTCTCGCACGCGCCGCCACCGATGAACCTGCGTCCTTCGATGTCTTGCGTGCCCGGTACGACCGGAGCTGTGCTCTGCTGCCGGCGGCGGGACCTGCGCCACTGTCTCCTCGGAGACGTTGCCCGGCAGGCAAGCCCTCCGGGGCGGGCGATCACGCACGACTCGGCAGTGATTCGAGCACGCATGTCACATGCCGCTCGAAATACTGAACTAGGAAAGTCTAGGCCGGAGGGGCATGTTTATGCAACCCGGGCGTGTCGCGCCCGGGAGACGAGAGGACCGGGAGGTGTCTGGCTCCGTTGCCAGCATTGCGCCGCCTTCTTCCGGTGCGGACGACGAAGCGGGGCCCAGCCCGAAGGCTGGACCCCGCTCGCGGGAGTCTGGACGACTACTCGGTGATCTTCGTCACCGTACCGGCGCCGACCGTGCGGCCGCCTTCACGGATGGCGAAACCGAGGCCCTCCTCCATGGCGATCGGCTGGATCAGCTCGACCGACATGTCGGTGGTGTCGCCGGGCATCACCATCTCGGTGCCCTCGGGCAGCGAGATGACACCCGTGACGTCGGTGGTCCGGAAGTAGAACTGCGGACGGTAGTTCGTGTAGAAGGGGTTGTGGCGGCCACCCTCGTCCTTCGAGAGGATGTAGGCCGTGCCCTCGAACTTGGTGTGCGGCGTGACCGAGCCGGGCTTGACGACGACCTGGCCGCGCTCCACATCTTCGCGCTTCGTGCCGCGAAGGAGCAGGCCACAGTTCTCGCCGGCCCACGCCTCATCGAGCTGCTTGTGGAACATCTCGATGCCCGTCACCGTGGTCTTCTGCGTCGGGCGGATGCCGACGATCTCGACCTCGGAGTTGATCCCGAGGGTGCCGCGCTCGGCGCGGCCCGTGACGACCGTTCCACGACCGGTGATGGTGAAGACGTCCTCGACGGGCATAAGGAACGGCTTGTCCTTGTCGCGCACCGGGTCCGGCACGTGCTCGTCGACGGCGTCCATGAGGTCGAGGACGGCCTGCGTCCACTTCTCGTCGCCCTCGAGCGCCTTGAGGCCCGAGACCTGCACGACGGGTGCGTCGTCACCGGGGAAGTCCTGGCTCGAGAGGAGCTCGCGAACCTCGAGCTCAACGAGCTCCAGGATCTCCTCGTCATCGACCATGTCCGCCTTGTTCAGCGCGACGACCAGGTAAGGAACGCCGACCTGCTTGGCAAGGAGGACGTGCTCGCGCGTCTGCGCCATCGGGCCGTCGGTCGCCGCGACCACGAGGATCGCGCCGTCCATCTGGGCCGCACCGGTGATCATGTTCTTGATGTAGTCGGCGTGACCCGGGGCGTCGACGTGCGCGTAGTGGCGCTTCGGCGTCTCGTACTCGACGTGCGAGATGTTGATCGTGATGCCGCGCTGGCGCTCCTCAGGAGCCGAGTCGATCGAGCCGAAGTCGCGCTGCACGTTGGTGTCGGACGGGAACTTGTCCGCCAGGACCTTCGAGATCGCTGCTGTCAGCGTCGTCTTGCCGTGGTCGACGTGACCGATCGTACCGATGTTGACGTGCGGCTTGGTCCGCTCAAACTTGGCCTTAGCCACTATGGTCCTCCTCAGGACGTTGGTAGGTCCGCCCGCGGTGGTCGTGCGAACTGGTTGCGGGAATGTGCAATTGGGTAGCTTACCGGTCGCGGGGATGCACGGCCCACGCGCCCGGAATCGTCAGGCGGGCTATTCGCCCCTGCTCTTCTGGATGATCTCTTCGGCGACACTACGCGGGACCTCATCGTAGGTCTCGAACGCCATCGAGTAGACCGCACGGCCGGACGTCTTGCTGCGCAGGTCGCCGATGTAGCCGAACATCTCCGAAAGTGGCACGAGGGCCCGGATGATCTTGACGCCGGAGGCGTCCTCCATCGACTGCACCTGACCGCGGCGCGAGTTCAGATCGCCGATGACTTCGCCCATGTACTCCTCAGGCGTCCGCACCTCGACCGACATGATGGGCTCGAGGATGACGGGGCTGGCCTTTGGCGCGGCCTCCTTGAAGGCCATGGAGCCCGCGATCTTGAATGCCATCTCCGAGGAGTCGACATCGTGGTACTGGCCGTCGAGCAGGCTGGCCTTCACACCGACCATCGGATACCCGGCGAGGACGCCGACCTGCATGGCATCCTGCATACCGGAGTCGACCGAGGGGATGTACTCCCGCGGGACGCGGCCGCCGGTGACGGCGTTCACGAACTCGTAGACGTTGTCGCCCTCGACCTCGAGCGGCTCAAGGCGGATCTGCACCTTGGCGAACTGGCCGGATCCACCGGTCTGCTTCTTGTGGGTGTAGTCCCACTTGTCGACCTTCTTGCGGATGGTCTCGCGGTAGGCCACCTGGGGCTTGCCCACGTTGGCCTCGACCTTGAACTCGCGCTTCATCCGGTCGACGAGCACGTCCAGGTGCAGCTCGCCCATACCGCCGATGACGGTCTGGCCGGTCTCCTGGTCGAGCTCCACGCGGAACGTCGGGTCTTCCTCGGCGAGCTTCTGGATGGCGAGGCCGAGCTTCTCCTGGTCCGCCTTCGTCTTCGGCTCGATCGCCACGTTGATGACGGGCTCGGGGAAGGTCATCGATTCAAGGGCGATGAGGTGGTTCGGGTCGCAGAGCGTGTCGCCGGTCGCCGTGTCCTTCAGGCCGATCACGGCGTAGATGTGCCCTGCCGACAGCTTTTCGACGGGGTTCTCCTTGTTGGCGTGCATCTGGAAGATCTTCCCGATGCGCTCCTTCTTACCCTTGGTCGAATTGATGACCTGGGCGCCCTGCAGCACCTCGCCCGAGTACACGCGTACGTAGATGAGGCGGCCGAAGAAGGGGTGCACGGCGATCTTGAACGCCAGCGCGGAGAACGGCTCCTCCGACGAGGGGCGGCGCGTGAGCGCCTCTTCCTCGTTGTTGGGGTTGATGCCCTCGATGGCCGGCACGTCGACGGGGCTGGGGAGGTAATCGACCACCGCGTCGAGCATCGGCTGCACGCCCCGGTTCTTGAACGCCGAGCCGCACAGCACGGGGTACGCGTCCCCGTTGACCGTGAGCTTACGGATCGCGGCCTTGATCTCGGCGATCGTCAGCTCTTCGCCACCGAAGTACTTCTCGAGCAGCTCGTCGTCGGTCTCGGCGACGGCTTCGAGCAGCCTCTTGCGGTACTCCTCCGCGCGCTCCTTGAGGTCGGCGGGGATCTCCTGCGTCTCGTACGACGCGCCGAGGGTGGTGTCACCCTTGGAGTCGGCCGGCCAGACCTTCGCGTTCATCTCGACGAGGTCGATGACGCCGATGAAGTCGTTCTCGGCTCCGATCGGCAGCTGCAGCACGAGCGGGGTCGCGCCGAGCCGTCCGACGATCGTGTCGACGGTGAAGTAGAAGTCGGCACCGAGCTTGTCCATCTTGTTGACGAAGCAAATGCGCGGCACGTTGTACTTGTCGGCCTGGCGCCACACCGTCTCCGACTGGGGCTCAACGCCCTCTTTCCCGTCGAACACGGCGACCGCGCCATCCAGCACGCGGAGCGAGCGCTCCACCTCGACCGTGAAGTCGACGTGGCCGGGAGTGTCGATGATGTTGATCTGGTTCGTGTCCCAGAAGCACGTCACCGCGGCGGAGGTGATGGTGATACCACGCTCCTGCTCCTGCTCCATCCAGTCCGTCGTCGAGGCGCCGTCGTGCGTCTCGCCGAGCTTGTGGTTGACGCCGGTGTAGAACAGGATGCGCTCGGTGGTCGTGGTCTTGCCGGCATCGATGTGCGCCATGATGCCAATGTTGCGGACCTTCGAGAGGTCACTCAGCACTTCCTGTGCCACAGGGGGTTCCTTCCGCGAGGAGTGGATGGTGAAGCGAGTTGGTGATCGAGGGCGCGTGCCCGAGGGGTGCGACTACCAGCGGTAGTGCGCGAACGCGCGGTTCGACTCTGCCATCTTGTGGGTGTCTTCGCGGCGCTTGACCGCGGCACCGAGTCCGTTGGACGCGTCGAGGATCTCATTGGTGAGACGCTCCGTCATCGACTTCTCCCGGCGGGCCTTCGCGTAGTCGGTGAGCCAGCGCAGCGCGAGCGTGTTGGCGCGGTGCGGCTTCACCTCGACGGGCACCTGGTAGGTCGAACCGCCGACGCGGCGCGAACGCACCTCGAGCGTCGGGCGGACGTTGTCGAGCGCCTTCTTGAGCGTCGCGACGGCGTCCTGGTCGGACTTCTTGCCGACAGCGTCGAGAGCGTCGTACACGATGCGCTCGGCGAGGCCCTTCTTGCCGTCGACGAGAATCTTGTTGACGAGCTGCGAGACGACGGGCGAACCGTATACGGGATCGGCGACGACGGGGCGCTTTGGGGCGGGACCCTTGCGTGGCATTACTTCTTCTCCATCTTCGCGCCGTAACGGCTGCGCGCCTGCTTGCGGTTCTTCACCGACTGCGTGTCGAGCGAACCACGGACGATCTTGTAGCGGACACCGGGGAGGTCCTTCACACGACCACCGCGCACGAGCACCATCGAGTGCTCCTGCAGGTTGTGGCCCTCGCCGGGGATGTAGGCGGTGACTTCCGTGCCGTTTGACAGCTTGACGCGAGCGACCTTGCGAAGGGCCGAGTTCGGCTTCTTCGGGGTCGTCGTGTAGACACGAGTGCACACACCGCGCTGCTGCGGGTTGGCCTTCAGGGCAGGCGTCTTCGACGCAGTCGCCTTGGGGCGACGTCCCTTACGGACCAACTGCTGAATGGTTGGCACGGGTTTACTCTCCTTGGGTTGTTGTACTGCTCGTTTGGATTCTCGGGCGGTTTCGCACCTGCCCGGTGACGGGCCTCTCCGATTACAGGCCTGCCCGTCTGGACCCACCGGCGGTACGAACAACGTGGTGATTGGTATCGCTGGCTGGTGAAGCGGTCATGGTCAGAAACCACGCCATGCTTCGGCGGGCGTCGTCCGACCGAAGAGGCCGAAACAACGCAGAGTTTCGGGCGCGATCGAGCGCGCGCACCAGAAAATCCTATCCCCATCCCCCTGTACGGTCAAGGCGGGGCCGACTCCTCGCCCGATCCGAGGCCGTCGCGGCCCGTTCGGGGATGCCGTCGCGTGTGCGTGCTCGCGTGTCAGGCGTCTCGCTCGGCCTCGTCCGGCGGCATGAGCTCGAGGCCCCGCACCATCGCGCGAAGGTCGTCGCCGATCGCCTTGACCTGCAGCACGCTCGCCGTGCCGACGGCGGTCAGCACGTCAGTGATGCCGTCGTGCGGGACGACGGCGGTGCGGTAGACGACGAGGAGCTCGCCGAGTCGCGGCTCGCGCTGCACAGCCTCGAGATAGACACCGTCGGGTTCGGTCAGGCCGGTCTCGACGCGCTGCTCGCGCCCCTTCACCTGCCCGATGCGAGCGCGCAGCACCTCGAGGCTCTGCTCGGCGGTCGCGGCGATGGGCCAACGCTCGACCGTGATGAGCACGTTCGCGTTGAAGCCGCCCGAGCCGACGACGTGGTGAGCGCCGAACACGGCACCGCCCTGCACGAAGGGCGTCCAGCCCGCCGGCAGCGGCACCGACGCCGCGGGGAACGCCGGGAACTTCGGTGAGGGCCAGCCGACGCGTGCGCCGGTCATCGTGCCGCGTCCCCGCCGCGGCGGCCACTCAGGTCGGCGTCGTGAGTTGCGTCGCGTGCGCGAGTGGCGTGCTCGTCATCCGCGGCTGCGGAGAGGTCCCGTTCGTAGCGCCGTTTCGCCATGCGGTTCCTCGCGTACAGGCGGCGCCCTCGCGACGCGATGATGGCGCCGAACCAGGTGACGACGAGCGCTGCGGCGAGCGCGGCGACGAGGCCGGCAGGCAGGTGCGCCTGGTCGGTCACGGTGGCCAGCGGGTCGACGAGCGTGAGGCCGCCCGTGTTGAGCGACAGCTGCAGGGCGACGCCGAGGTGGTAGCCGACATACCCGATCGCCGCGGCGAAGAGGCTCGCGACGGCGTACGACCAGTGCCCGGCGCGGTTGCTGACGACGGCCCACACGATGAAGAAGACGCCGACGAGCGCCGCCGGCACGTAGAAGGGGGCCGTAGGCAGGAACTCGAGCATCGACGCGACGATGTCGGTGTGCTCGGTGTAGAGCGCTCGGAGCCCGGCGAACGCGACCAGGAACAGCGCCGCGCACACGAGCGACCCGACGAGGGCCATCGCGAACGCGAACCCGCGGTTGCTCAACGGCCTGGGCGGCGACGGCACGCCGGCCGGTTCCTGGTCGTTCAGCCCGAGTGGCGCGAAGGTGTGCTCGTCGTCGTTGCGGTCGCCGGCGCGCCGATCGACTTCGATGGTCTTGGTCGACGACCGCGGTGCCGCCGCATCGTCGTCGGCCGCCTCCGCGCCGACTCGTGCGCCGACTCCCTCGGTATCGTCGGGGGCGTCCTCCGTCGTGTCGTCTGTGTCGTCGTACGAGGCGTTGTGCGCGGCGTCGTCTAAGGCGTCGTGCGGGGCGTCGGTCGCGGATGCGCGCGTGCTCGCGCGTTCGGCATCGCGCCCTCCGGCCGCCTCCGCCATCGGCATCGGCATGTCCGCATCCGCGGCCGGGGCGTCGGCACGCGCACCGGTGTCGGCACGCGCACCGGTGTCAGCACGCGCGCCGGTGTCGCTGAGGCGCCCATCGGCGCTGTGCGGGGCATCCGCCTCGGCTTCCCCGCCCTGCCCGTCGGTCGGCGGGGTCTCGTCGGCGGCCGGGACGTCCCCGCCGACGACGGCGGAGTCGCGCACCGGGACGCTCGCCGCCTCCGGGAGGTCGGAGCGCCCGGAGTCCTCCGCTGCCCACCCGGGCGCTGCGGCCCCACGGTCGGCGCCGGCGGCAAGACCCGGGTCATGCTCGGGTGGCTGCACCGCCGGCTCGAACGATTCGTGGCTCGGCTCGACACGGCTCACGCCGAGGTCGTCGGTGTACGCGCCGCGCGCGCCGTCCGCCGCCACGTCGTCATCGAGGCCTCCGTCGCGGCCGATCGCGCGGCTCCGAGCGACCGCGGCATCAAGGTCGCTCGTCGCGGAAGCGTCGTTCGGAGTGTCGGAACCGGGCGTCTGACTCATGGGCCTCAGCGTACGTGCGGACACCGCCGGCGAGCCGTCTCCGCGCCGTGTGTGTCGAAACCGCCCGGCAGCGCCCCGGCCGGCAGTGCCGGGATGCTAGCCGGAGGGTGCCTCGAGCGGCAATCCGGTCTCGGCGTCGACGCCGAGCATGTCCGCGATGAACTCGTCGACGTCATCACCGGACTGCACGCCGTCGAGGATGGGCGGCTTCGACTCCGTGCCCTCGCCGAGCGCGACCTCGAAACCGGCCTCGTCGTCCGGATGCCGGCGAACGAACATCGTCGACGACTGCTCGTCCACGTACTCGACGTTGAGGAAGACCGGATCGCCGCCCGGCGCGGCGGCCTCCAATCGCGCGGCCAGCATCCCCCCGATGACGTCCAGCAGGTGCTCGCCGCCCGGCACGAGCGTGACGATGAAGCTCCCGAGCGGCGCGGGGGCGATGAGGATGAGGGCGTCATCGACGGCAAGGCCGATCATCGCCTCGCCCGCGTCGTCGCCGATGGCGCCGAGCGTGATCCATGCCTCCAGCCGCTCGGCCGCCCGCGACAGCAGTGCCGCCTCGCGGACGGGGAGGAACGTCTCGCCGTCGGTCGTCACCAGCTGACCTTGCGCGAAGAGCGAAGAGCCGCCGACGAGCCGCGTGTTGTCGTTGACCTCGATCTCGGCGTAGCCGAGCTTCTGCGCCGTCTGCACCGCGGTGGGCGTGGGCTGCGCGAGAAGGGCATAGAGCAGCTCGGCCCTGCCGAAGCCCATCGTGGGCTCGTCGCCGCCGTCGGTCGAGAAGGGCACCCATTCCCGTGGTGTCGTCACGATGCGTCCGCTCCGTCCGTCGTCCCAGCCCCGTCACCGACATTGCCGCCGGCGACGTCGTCCGGGCCCCGCAGCGCCGCGTTCAGCACCGCGTCGAGCTCGTCCTCGGTCAGCACTGTGACCGCGTCTGCCGGCTCGTCGTCAAGGTCCTCGGTGATCGCGACGACGAACGCGGTGCCCGCGGCGGCATCCGCGTCGCGGTCTTCGCGCACCAGCACCAGCTTCGACGCCGAGCCGTCGGGGAAGACCGCGCCGATCACGACGGTTGCGTCCTCGACGGCGTGGAGATGCCGCTCGATGATGTCCCACACCACACCGGTCAGCCCGTCGGCGAGATTCGCCGGCGCCACCTGGAAGCTCATGAGCGCTCGCGGCACGACGAGCAGCGCTCCGCTCGGCGCTTGGATGAGGAAGACAGCATCCTGCCCGCCGGTCGGCGTGAAGAGCAGCAGGCTCACCCACCGGCTGGCGTTGGCCGCCGCGTGCGCGACGAGCCGCCCGACGCCGGCCGGTTCGATGGTCTCGCCATCGCCGGTCTCGAGCAGGCCGCGTGCGAACAGGCTGGCACGGCCGTACATGAGTGGCGCGGGCTCGAACAGCGCCTCGTCGTCGAGCCCGAGCAGCGAAGCGGTCACGCCGGAGCCGGCGGTGTTCTCGTGCATCACGAGGGCGACGAACTCGGCGACGCCGAGACCCGTGTAATTGGCGTCGCGATTGATCTGGCTCGTGCGCTCGGCGATCGTCTCGGGTGTCGTCATGGCCTCGCTCCTTGCGGCTGCGTGCGGGGGCGCGTGCCGGGGCCGGCGCGCCGTGCCGGACGGTGAGACGGGCGCCGGCCCGGAGTACCGCCGGAGGGCCCGCTCCGGTTCAGGTGGGCACTGTACACGCCGCGTACGTCGCGGCCGTGGCTCACGCGAACGCCGTGGCGTCCGCGCCCGATCAATCGAACGGGTTGATCGCGCGGATGCCGCTGCCGAACCAGTGCACGAGACCGTCGAACCAACTGCGGAAGGCCGGAATGTGCTCGTACAACGCGAAGCCGATGCTCGCGCCGCCGGCGGCCCAGCCGACCGAGCCGGGCACGAAGGCGGCGGCGCCGAGCACGGCGCGCAGCGTTCCCAGGAACCCGCCGTCATTGTGGCCAAGCTGCGGGACCGGGTTGAACCCCGTCATGCCGCCGACGAAATCGCGGCCCGTGCTTTCCTTCGCGAAGACGGCCACGGGTCCGCCGTCCGGAGCGCTCAGGGTCTGCAGGCCGGTCAGGCCTCCGGATCCGCCGATCGACTTCGCGACCGGCTCGGCCGCCGAGCCTCCTCCCCCGTTCCAGCCGCTGCCGCCCTGACTCAGGACACGATCGGCGGCGGCCGCGGGCTCGGTCGCGCGCGACGCGACGGGAGTGGATATCGTGGGCGCGGCGATCGCGGACGGGCTGGCCGTCACGGCGCGTTCGGCCGGGGTGCCCGTCGGGGCCCAGTCGGCCGCGTACGCCGTGATCTTGGTCCAGCTCACGGCGAAGATCGGGCCGAACAGACCGGGCTGGGCGATCGCGTACCCCGATTCGACCACGAACGCGCCGCCGGCCGCCCCGACCCCCGGCGGGACCAGATCGGGCAGCATCCGGAGCAGGTTCTGCCAGAGGGGCGGCCACTGCAGGGGAAACGAAGAAGGCTGCGGGAAACTCGCGGGAGGCTCCGATATCCGTCCGATGGGCGCTGTGAGGCGCGGGCCGCTGGGCTGCGGCCACACCGCGTACCCTCCAAGCCACGTCCCGAAGCCTCCGGACGAGCCGTCACTCTCGCTCGCTGCGTCTTGCTCGTCCGCCTGTCGCGCGAGCACGTTCGCCTGCACCTGGAGCACGATCGACAGGGCCCGGAGTTCCGTGACGAGAAACGCCTCGTAGTCTCCCTTGAACGCGTCGGCATCGGGACCGATCCAGTCTGTCGCCTCGACTTCCCTCCTGGTCGTCGCCGCGACCCCTCGGACGAGGTCGCTGCGAAGCTCGAAGCGCCGCGCGATCATGCGCAATTCGCCCGGATTCGCTCCGTACATTCCCGTGGCCAATGTCCCGCCCAACTCCCCGCCGACCGCTGCTCCGTTGACCGTGCTTCAGCGGCCTAGCCGAACGGGTTGATGGCGTTCCAGACGGACTTCGCGCCATTCGCGATGCCGCCCGCAACCGCGTCGACCGTGTTCTTGACCACCGGGATGTTCTCGTAGGCCGCGATACCGACGCTGACGCCGGCCGCCGCCCACCCGACGGGGCCGGGGATGAACGACATACCGCCGAGGACGGCCTTCGTCGTGCTCCACGCCGCCGAACCGTACTCGCCGTTGCCGAACTGCTGCACCGCGGCGAAGCCGTCCATGCCCACCGCGAACGCGCCGAGGCCACGACCGAGCAGGCGCCCCTCCTTGCCCAGGAACGACTGAATCGCGTCGCTCGTGCGGCTCAACTTGCTGACGTCGGTGACGCCGTCCGCGCCCGTGACGAAGTGCTGCAACGGCTTCAGGCCGAGCGCACCGTCGACGACGTTGGCGAGCTTGTTCTCAAGGAACACGGAGAGCGGCTTGCCCTGCAGGAAATCGGTCACCGTCTTGAGCGGCTTGTAGAGGAAGCCGGCGCGGCTGGCCTCGAGGGCAGCCTCGATGCCGGCTCCCGTCTTGCCCCAGCCGTTCACGTAGCCCGTGATGCCCGTCCAGTTCGTCGTGAAGAACTTGCCGAACACACCGGGGTGCGTGATGGCGTAGCCCGCCTCCATGAGGAAACGGAGGCCCCGCAGGGGGTTGCGGATGTCCGGGTAGAGGTGGGCGAGGTCGCGCCAGTCGAGCCGCAAGTGTTTCAAGAAGTCGAAGGGGCCCGGTCCGCCCTCGCCGGGCGAACGCTGGCCCGGTCCGCCGCCCGCCCCGCCGGCCAGGCTGGCGTCGTCCTGCTCGTCGGCCTGGCGGAAGAGCTCCTTCTCACGGTTCTCGAGCACGATCGCGAGCGCCTTCAGCTCGGTGACGACGCGCGTCTCGTAATCGTCGCGATAGGCGTCGGCGTCGGGGCCGAGCCACTCGATGGCGCGAACTTCGCCCAGCGTGTGCGAGGCGACGGACCGCACGCCATCGCTGCGACGCCCGAACCGTCCCGCGATGACGCGGAGCGCCGTCGTATTTGCGCCGTACATGCCGTTCGCCATGGGTGACCCGATTCCTCTCGATGGGGGTGGGCGCGCCGGGATCCACATCCCGGCGGTTGTTCAGTTGTCAGAGGTGCCGCGCCCGGAACGCTCGGTCAGACGGACGTCGTGGGCGATGGCTCATCGGCCGGCGCCGGAGGACGCCGAGCACGTCGTGCTCGCCCTCTTCCCCTGCAGCAGCCCGTGCCCGCCCACGCTCCCTGTCGTCAATGCGCCGCTGTCGCTTGGCAACCGCACCAGAGACCCACCTCGTGCGATTCCGCTCACAAAGTTAGGGGCCCGCGCGCCGGTTGTCGTTGGGGAGAACTCCCCATGCGCGTGTCGTGTCGTCGGACGCGCCGTCAGTCGCGGCCGTCGCCGCGACGACCCTCGGCGTCGAGGCGGTCGCTGCGCAGCGCGCGCCGCGCCTGCACGAAGCCCACCCAGCAGTTGAGCAGCGCGATCGCCAGCACGACGAGGGTCACGATCACGCCTCCCGTGTCACCCGCCCATGCGAAGCTGATCGCGAAGCCCGTTCCCGCGACCAGCGACACGACCGCGGCGACGGGCGCCAGCCAGACCAGGTATTTCGCGTAGGGCTCGGTCTCCTGCAGGCGCCCGTTCGCGTCGTGCTGGGGACGCACAGCAGGCTCGGCGGGCCTCCCCGGCCGGCGTCCATCCCGCCTCGACCCGCGGCCGTTCGGCCCCGGTCGTCCCGCGGGACCGGCCGATCCCGGCATCCCCGACGTCGAGTCCACCGGATCCTCCCGTCTGCCCGGGCCGCTCCCGCGCATCGCGAGGGTATCCGCCCCACGTGTCGACGGGCGGAAGGTCAGCAGTCGCTCCGAGCATCCCCGCGCGGGGGAGCTCTTCGGCGGGAACGCCATCGGCCCCCGACCGGAGTCGGGGGCCGATGATCGGCGCGGCGCGGGCGCCGGCTATCCTCGCGCCTCAGCGGCGCGACTTGAGTGTTACTTGTACGACCCCTCCTGGAAGTCGTCGCTCGTGAACGCCTCGTAGTCGACGAAACTCAGGTCGTTGTCGTCGAACTGACCATCGAGGGCCACGCCGTACGGGTAACGCTCGGCGCGCGCCTCCTCGGTGGGCTCCACGACCATCTCGCGGTACTTTGTGAGCCCCGTGCCGGCCGTGATGAGGCGACCGATGATGACGTTCTCCTTGAGGCCGACGAGCGGGTCCTTCTTGCCCTCCATGGCCGCCTGCGTGAGCACGCGCGTGGTCTCCTGGAACGACGCGGCCGACAGCCACGACTCGGTGGCGAGCGACGCCTTGGTGATGCCCATGACCTCCTGGCGACCCGAGGCGGCCTTGCGCCCCTCCGCCACGGCCGCGCGGTTCACGGCGGCGAAGTGCTGACGGTCAGCCAGCTCACCCGGCAGCATGGTGGTCTCACCGTGGTCAATGACCGTGACCTTGCGCAGCATCTGGCGCACGATGACCTCGATGTGCTTGTCGTGGATCGGCACACCCTGCGAGCGGTACACCGTCTGCACGCCGCCGACGAGGTACTTCTGCACCTCCCGGGCGCCCTTCACGCGCAGCACATCCTTCGGGTCGATCGGGCCCTCGTGCAGCTGCTGACCGAGCTTGACCTCTTGGCCGTCCTCGACGAGCAGCTCGGCACGCTTCAGCACGGGGTAGATGTGCGGCTCGTCACCGTTGTGCGGCGTGAGCACGATCTTGCGAGACTTGTCGGTCTCCTGGATCTCGATACGGCCGTCCGCCTCGGCGAGGGGCGATGCCCCCTTCGGCGTGCGTGCCTCGAAGAGCTCCTGCACGCGGGGAAGACCCTGCGTGATGTCGCCGGCCGACGAGACACCGCCCGAGTGGAAGGTGCGCATTGTCAGCTGCGTACCAGGCTCGCCGATCGACTGGGCCGCGATGATTCCGACGGCCTCGCCGATGTCGACGAGCTTGCCCGAGGCGAGCGAGCGACCGTAGCAGGCCGCGCACACCCCGACGGACGACTCGCAGGTCAGCACCGAACGCACCTTGACGTCGGTCACACCAGCGGCGATGAGCAGATCGATCTGCTCGTCGCCGACGTCGCCGCCGGCGGTCACCACGACCTCGCCGGCCGCGTTCGTCGCGTCGACCGCGAGGCTGCGGGCGTAGACCGAGTTCTCGATGTTCTCGTCGCGCACGAGCTCGCCGAGCGCGTTCGTCGTCGCGATCGGCAAGTCGAGGCCGCGACGCGTACCGCAGTCGTCATCACGGATGATGACGTCCTGCGACACGTCGACGAGACGACGCGTGAGGTACCCAGAGTCGGCCGTGCGGAGCGCCGTGTCGGCGAGGCCCTTGCGCGCGCCGTGCGTCGAGATGAAGTACTCCGCCACCGTGAGGCCCTCGCGGTACGAGTGCACGATCGGGCGGGGAATCGTCTCGCCCTTCGGGTTGGCGACGAGACCGCGCATGCCGGCGATCTGGCGGACCTGCAGCCAGTTGCCGTTCGCGCCGGCCGTCACCATGCGGTGGATCGAGTTCGTGCTCGGGAACGCCTCCTGCGTGTCGGCGGCCACACGAGCCGTCGCATCGTTCCAGAGCGCGATGACCTCCTTGCGGTACTCGCTCTCCGAGAGCAGACCGTCCTGCCACTGCTCGCGAATCTCGGTGACGCGCGCCTCCGTCTCGTCGACGATGGCCGACTTCGTCTCCGGCGTCACGACATCGCTGAGGGCGATCGAGATGCCGGAGCGGGTGGCCCAGTAGAAGCCCGCGTCCTTGATGCGGTCGAGTGTGAGGGCGACCTCGTCCTTCGTGTACCGCTCAGCGAGGTAGTTGACGACGCCGGAAAGGCGCCCCTTCGTCATCGTGTCCTCGGCGTACGGGTACGAGGCGGGAAGCAGCTCGTTGAACAGCGCGCGGCCGAGCGTCGTCTCCAGCACGACCGGCGCGCCCTCGACGTGCCCCTCCGGCGCCTGGCCCGGCGCCAGCGCGATGCCCGTGAGGCGCAGGCGGACCGGCGCGTTCAGGTGCAGCTCACCGCGGTCCATCGCCATGATCCCCTCGGCGACCGACGAGAAGACGCGGCCGGCGCCCTCGACCTCGTCGCGACGCGTCGTGAGGTGATAGAGACCGGCGACCATGTCCTGTGACGGGAGCGTCACGGGACGACCGTCGGACGGCTTGAGGATGTTGTTCGACGCGAGCATGAGCACGCGCGCCTCGGCCTGCGCCTCGACCGAGAGCGGAAGGTGCACCGCCATCTGGTCACCGTCGAAGTCGGCGTTGAACGCACCGCAGACGAGGGGGTGCAGCTGGATCGCCTTGCCCTCGACGAGCAGCGGCTCGAACGCCTGAATGCCGAGACGGTGCAGCGTGGGCGCGCGGTTGAGCAGCACGGGGCGCTCGCGGATGACCTCTTCGAGGACATCCCACACCTCGGGCTTCGACCGTTCCACGGCGCGCTTGGCCGCCTTGATGTTCGAGGCGTGACCGAGGTCGATGAGGCGCTTGATGACGTAGGGCTTGAAGAGCTCGAGCGCCATCTGCTTGGGAAGACCGCACTGGTGCATCTTGAGCTGCGGGCCGACCACGATGACCGAACGGCCCGAGTAGTCGACGCGCTTGCCCAGCAGGTTCTGGCGGAATCGGCCCTGCTTGCCCTTGAGCATGTCGCTCAGCGACTTCAGCGCACGGTTGCCGGTACCCGTGACCGGGCGGCCGCGACGGCCGTTGTCGAACAGCGCGTCGACCGCCTCCTGCAGCATCCGCTTCTCGTTGTTGACGATGATCTCGGGAGCGCCGAGATCGAGCAGGCGACGCAGGCGGTTGTTGCGGTTGATGACGCGGCGGTACAGGTCGTTGAGGTCGCTCGTGGCGAAGCGGCCGCCGTCGAGCTGCACCATGGGGCGAAGCTCCGGCGGGATCACGGGAACGACGTCGAGCACCATGGCTGCCGGGCTGTTGCCCGTCTGCAGGAACGAGCTGACGACGCGCAGGCGCTTGATGGCGCGGATCTTCTTCTGGCCCTTGCCCTCGGAGATCTGCTGGCGGAGCAACACCGACTCGGCCTGCAGGTCGAAGTCGGTGAGGCGCCGCTTGATCGCCTCGGCGCCCATCGCGGCCTCGAAGTAGTCGCCGAAACGGTCGACGAGCTCGTAGAAGTCGGTGTCCTCAGGCTTGAGCTCACCGATCTTGAGGTTCTTGAACCCCTCCCACACGCGCTCGAGCCGGGCGATGTCCTCGTCGAACCCCTTCCGGAGCTGACCCATCTCCTTCTCGCCGGCGTCCTTGGTCTTCTTCCGGACGTCGGCCGCGGCACCCGCAGCTTCGAGCTCGGCCAGCTCGTTCTCGAGACGCTGCAGGCGCGAGGCGATTGCAGCATCCTTCTGGTCGCCCAGCGTCTTGAGCTCGAGGCGTACCTCCTGCTCGAGCTCGGGCAGGTCGTCGCGACGACCTTCCTCGTCGAGCCCGATGATCATGTAGGCGGCGAAGTAGATGACCTTCTCGAGGTCCTTCGGCGCCATGTCGAGCAGGTAACCGAGGCGCGAGGGCACGCCCTTGAAGTACCAGATGTGCGTCACGGGCGCGGCGAGCTCGATGTGGCCCATCCGCTCGCGGCGCACGGAGGACTTCGTGACCTCCACGCCGCAGCGCTCGCACACGATGCCCTTGAAGCGCACGCGCTTGTACTTGCCGCAGGCGCACTCCCAGTCGCGAGACGGGCCGAAGATCTGCTCGCCGAACAGACCGTCGCGCTCGGGCTTCAGGGTGCGGTAGTTGATGGTTTCCGGCTTCTTGACCTCGCCGTGCGACCACTTCCGGATGTCATCGGCCGTTGCGAGGCCGATGCGCAGTTCGTCAAACGTTGTTGCGTCGAGCACTGAATTTTCTCCTTGAAAAGCTTCTTTGACCTGCGGATCCGGCTTAGATCTCGTCGACGGACGACGACTCGAAGCGGGAGGAGATGTTGATGCCGAGCTCTTCCGCAGCGCGGTAGGCCTCGTCATCCGTGTCGCGCAGGCTGACGGTCTGGCCGTCCGCCGCAAGCACTTCGACGTTCAGGCAGAGCGACTGCATTTCCTTCATGAGCACCTTGAAGGACTCGGGAATACCCGGCTCCTGGATGTTCTCGCCCTTGACGATCGACTCGTAGGCCTTTACGCGGCCGACGATGTCGTCGGACTTGATCGTGAGCAGCTCCTGCAGCGTGTAGGCGGCGCCATAGGCCTCGAGGGCCCACACCTCCATCTCGCCGAAGCGCTGGCCACCGAACTGCGCCTTCCCGCCGAGCGGCTGCTGCGTGATCATCGAGTACGGACCCGTCGAGCGCGCGTGGATCTTGTCGTCGACCAGGTGGTGCAGCTTCAGGATGTACATGTACCCGACCGCGATCGGCTCGGGGAACGGCTCGCCCGAGCGACCGTCGAAGAGCCGCGCCTTGCCGTCGCGGCCGATGAGCCGCTCGCCGTCGCGCGTCGGGCGCGTCGACTCGAGCAGGCCCTCGAGCTCCACCTCGCTCGCACCGTCGAACACGGGCGTCGCGAGCTTCGCGCCAGGCTCGACGTCGTGCATGTCCTCGTGGAGCTGGCCTGCCCACTCGGGCTCGCCCTCGATCGTCCAGCCGTTCTTGGCGACCCAGCCGAGGTGGGTCTCGAGCACCTGACCGAAGTTCATGCGCTTCGGGATACCGAGCGGGTTGAGGATGATGTCGAGCGGCGTGCCGTCCTCGAGGAAAGGCATGTCCTCCTCGGGCAGGATCTTGGCGATGACGCCCTTGTTGCCGTGACGGCCCGCGAGCTTGTCGCCCTCGGTGATCTTGCGCTTCTGGGCGATGAAGACGACCACACGCTGGTTGACACCCGAGCCGAGCTCGTCGTCGCCGTCCTCGGCGTCGAACATCTTCACCGCGATGATCGTGCCGGCCTCACCGTGGGGCACCTTCAGCGAGGTGTCGCGGACCTCGCGGCTCTTCTCGTTGAAGATCGCGCGAAGCAGGCGCTCCTCCGCGCTCAGCTCGGTCTCGCCCTTCGGCGTGACCTTGCCGACGAGGATGTCGCCCGGCTGTACCTCGGCGCCCACACGGATGATGCCGCGCTCGTCGAGGTCCTTGAGCAGCTCGGGAGAGACGTTCGGCAGGTCGCGCGTGATCTCTTCCTTTCCGAGCTTCGTGTCGCGAGCATCCACCTCGTACTCCTCGATGTGGATCGAGGAGAGCGTGTCGTTCTTCACGAGGTTCTGGCTGAGGATGATCGCGTCCTCAAAGTTGTGGCCCTCCCACGGCATGAACCCGACGAGCAGGTTCTTGCCGAGCGCGAGCTCACCGTTCTCGGTCGACGGGCCGTCGGCGATGACCTCGCCGGCCTCGACTCGGTCGCCGACCGAGACGATGACGCGGTGGTTGTAGCAGGTGCCGTGGTTCGAGCGATCGAACTTGCGGAGGAAGTAGGGCTGCGTGCCCCCCTCGTCGAGCTGCACGACGACCTGGCTCGACGACACCGACTCGACGACGCCTGGCGCCGACGCCGTGATGACGTCGCCCGCGTCGATCGCGGCGTAGCCCTCCATGCCGGTGCCGACGAGCGGCGACTCGCTGCGCAGCAGCGGCACGGCCTGACGCTGCATGTTCGCGCCCATGAGAGCGCGGTTCGCGTCGTCGTGCTCGAGGAACGGGATGAGGGAGGTGCCGACCGACACCATCTGGCGCGGCGAGACGTCCATGTAGTCGACCTCGTGGTTGGGCACGAGTTCGACCTCGCCGCCCTTGCGACGCACGAGCACGAGCTCGTCGGCGAAGCGGCCCTCGCTGTCGAGCGGGGCGTTCGCCTGTGCGACGACGAATTCGTCTTCCTCGGAGGCCGTGAGGTAGTCGATCTCGGCGAGCACCTTGCCGTTGTCGACGCGGCGGTACGGCGTCTCGATGAAGCCGAACGAGTTGATGCGCGCGAACGACGCGAGCGAGCCGATGAGGCCGATGTTCGGGCCTTCCGGCGTCTCGATGGGGCACATGCGGCCGTAGTGCGACGGGTGTACGTCGCGCACCTCGACGCCGGCACGCTCGCGCGAGAGACCACCGGGGCCCAGCGCCGAGAGCCGGCGCTTGTGCGTGAGGCCCGCGAGCGGGTTGTTCTGGTCCATGAACTGCGACTGCTGCGAGGTTCCGAAGAACTCCTTGATCGCCGCCACGACCGGGCGCACGTTGATGAGCGTCTGCGGCGTGATCGCCTCGACGTCCTGCGTCGTCATGCGCTCACGCACCACGCGCTCCATACGGCTGAGCCCCGTGCGCACCTGGTTCTGGATCAGTTCGCCGACGGCGCGGATGCGGCGGTTGCCGAAGTGGTCGATGTCGTCGACGTCGAGGCGCACGTCGATCGGCTGGCCCTTGCGCACGCCGGGCAGCGTCGCGTCGCCCGCGTGGAGGGCGACGAGGTACTTGATCGTCGCGACGATGTCCTCAACCGAGAGCACCGACGTCGACATGGGCGCGTCGAGGCCGAGTTTGCGGTTGATCTTGTAGCGGCCGACCTTGGCCAGGTCGTAGCGCTTGTCGGAGAAGTAGAAGTTGTCGAGAAGGGCGCGAGCCGCCTCGGTGGCGACCTGCTCACCCGGCCGAAGCTTCCGGTAGATGTCCTTGAGCGCGTCTTCCTTCGAGACGATGTCGTCCTTCTCGAGCGTCATCTCGATCGACTCGTAGCCGGCGAACTGCTCACGGATGTCATCGTTCGTCAGACCGATGGCCTTGAGGAACACCGTGACCGATTGCTTGCGCTTGCGGTCGATGCGCACGGCCACCTGGTCGCGCTTGTCGACCTCGAACTCGAGCCACGCGCCGCGCGACGGGATGATGCGCGCCGAGAAGATGTCCTTGTCGCTCGTCTTCTCGGTCGTGCGCTCGAAGTACACGCCGGGCGAACGCACGAGCTGCGACACGACGACGCGCTCGGTGCCGTTGATGATGAAGGTGCTCTTGTCGGTCATGAGCGGGAAGTCGCCCATGAAGACCGTCTGCGTCTTGATCTCGCCAGTGTTGTGGTTCATGAACTCGGCCTCGACGTAGAGCGGGGCCGAGTAGGTCTTGCCGCGCTCCTTGCACTCGTCGATCGAGTACTTCTCGGGCTCGAGGTAGGGGTTCGCGAAGCTGAGTTGCATCGTCTCGTTCAGGTCCTCGATCGGCGAGATCTCCTCGAAGATCTCCTCGAGGCCCGAGGGGGCGACGGTGTCGCCTTCGGCCGGCGTCGCATTCGCGCGCCACTCGTCGGTACCGACGAGCCACTGGAACGAATGGCTTTGCAGTGCCAGCAGATCAGGCACCTCAAGCGTGTCGCTGATCTTGGCAAAGGAACGCCGGTGAGCGTTCCTGCCGGTTGCGGGGGTAGACGATGCGTTGCGCGCAGCAGCCAAGAGTGTTCCTCCGCGGACTCGCGTCGCATGGCGCGCAGCCCGTTCGTGTCATCGGTAGGTGGCAGGGGCCTCGCTCATGACGAATCGCCCCGGCGAGGGCCGCGCACCCGCACGACGACATGACGTGCAGAGTGGACCACCGAGGGCGACTGCCGTGCCGACCGCAATATGAAGGCAAGGAGAGACGAAGCGCAAAGAACCAGTGTAGGGACGGCGTATGCAAAAGTCCAGCGGTGTGCTTGCGTTCCCTGGGAATCTCCGGTAAAGGTGCGCGTCCTCGTCGTCGGCCGGAACCATCATCGACAGCGCAGGAGCCGATCGGTACCGTGGCGGCATGAGTCCGGTTGCCGCCTCCCCCGCAGACCTCGAGGTCACCGTCGACGACGCCGGTGCCGTCGAAGTGAGCTTCGCAAGCGTCTCGGACGAGAACAACATCGCCTACCTGCTCGTCGAGGTCGCGTCGGGAGCGGCCCTGCTCATCGACGCGGCCGACCACGCCGAGCTCATCGGCGAGCTCGTGTCGCGCGCCGCCGAACGCGCCGGCGCGCGCGGGACGCCCTCGCCCCGCGTCGAGCACATCGTCACGACGCACCAGCACTGGGATCACCACCGTGCCCTCGAGGCGTTCGCCGCCGAGACGGGCGCCACGATCTCGGCCGGGGCCGATGACGCGCCGGAGCTCCCCGTCGAGGCTGACCGGCGACTGCACGACGGCGACACCATCGGCCTCGGCCAGGTCTCGCTCGATGTCGTGCACCTCCGCGGCCACACTCCGGGCTCAGTCGCGCTCGCCCTCACCACCGACCCCGAGACGCCCCGCCTCTTCACCGGCGACTCGCTCTTCCCCGGCGGTGTCGGGAACACCTTCGGGAGGGCCGAGGACTTCGCGAGGCTCATCGACGACGTCGAGCACCGCATCTTCGACGTCTACCCGGACGCGACGGTCGTCTATCCGGGGCACGGGGCCGGCACGACGCTCGGTGCCGAGCGCCCGCGCGTCCCAGAGTGGCGCGAGCGCGGCTGGTAGCGAGCGCCCCGCCCCGCATCCGCACGGTCCCCGCGACCGCGCACGGGCGTCGCGGTCTCCCGCGCGTCACTCCGACCCGCTACGGTGCGCCCCGCATGGCGCGGCCGGAGTTCGACGGCCTCGTCGTCCGGTGTGCGAAGGGGGATGCGCATGGCAGGCAGCGAGCGGGTCACAGCGACCGAGCCGGCGACGCCGAGAGTGGACCCAGCGCGGCAGCCGGACCGGCGAGCCAGGGGGCTCCCTCCCCTCGACATCACGCACGAGCGCACGGCAGCCCTCGATGTGTTCGGCGTGGTCGTCGAGCCGGCGGAACACGACGGCGACGAGCCGCGCACCTACCTCGTGGTTGATCGCGCGACCGGCGAGGCGATGCTGATCGATCCTGCCGGCGACCGAGCCCGCGTGCTCGAGCTCGTCTACGACGCGCAGGAACGCGCGCAGGACGAGGGAACACCCGAGCCGCGGGTCGCGCGAATCGTCATCACGCGGCGCGACGAACGCGCGTGCGCCACCCTCGGACGCGTGCGCCGCCGGCTCGCCGCGCCCGTGTTCGCCGGCGCCCCCGACGGCGGTCCGGTCGACGCCCCGCTCGGCGCGTCGATCGACGCCGTGGCCCCCGTCGGCGGCGAACTCTCCCTCGGCGCATCGCGCGTGCGCGTCATCCCCCTGCACGCCGGCTCGCCCGACGGGATCGGCCTCATCGTCTCGACCCCGTCGGCGACGAATGGTGCCGATCAGGTCTTCGTGGGCGACGCCATCGGGGCATCCGGACCCCCTTCGCTCGGCCGTGACCGTATCGCCGCCATGACGCTCACGATGCAGCTCGAGCGCGGACTGCTCGAGGGCGCCGACGACAACGCGGTCGTGTGGCGCCGGCGCGCGGGCCGTGCCATCGTCCGCGAGCTCCGCGGCGCGACGACGGCGTGGCGGCGCGGCTACGGGCTGCCGGCGACGACCGCCGACTCGCCGGTGTGGTTCACCCCGGCGGGCTCGACCCTGCGCGTACGGCGGTTGCACGCCGACCCGGAGCATCCCGACCACCGCTTCGTCATGTTCATGATCGGCTCGACCGTGCACGGCCTCATCGACCCGGACGACCCGTTCGCCTTCTCCCCCGCCTTCGGCGTCTTTCCGCCCATCGCCGCGTTCCTCGGTCTCGGGCCGGGCGACCGGTCCCGCAGCCGGCGACGCGCGGGCGACGGCGCCGTGCGGGCGCTGCACCTCGGCGCGGGCGCGCTCGTCGTCCCGCGCATGATCCACGCGGCCCTGCCCGGGTCGACGCACGTGGTCGTCGACATCGAGCCGATCGTCGTCGACTTCGTGCGCGAGCACCTCACGCTGCCGCCCGGCATCGCGTTGACGGTGATCGGCGACGACGCGCGAGCCGCGATCGAGCGGTTCGCGAACGAGGATGCGAGCGCGTTCGACGTGATCGTCGTCGATGTCTTCGACCGGCTCACCGTTCCGCGATCGATCTCCAGTGTCGAGGCGTTCCGCGTCCTGCGCCGGGTGCTCGCGCCGAGCGGTACCGCGATCGTGAATCTCCCCGCCGACCCGGGCTCCGAGGCGGCCCGCGTCGTCGTCGCGGCCATGCTGCGCGTCTTTCCGCACGTCGCTCTCGCCGGCCCGGCGCGGGTCGTCGACGACCTCGCGGCCGGCAACGTGATCGCCGCCGCGGCGGAGACCGCGATCGATCTCGACGACGTGAACCGTCGCCTCGCCGCCGACGCCACGCCCCACGTGACCCTCGCGGGCGACGACCTCAGGAGCTGGCTGGGCGATAGCGCAACGCGCGCCCTGCACGACGCCTAGCGCCGCTTCGGACCGGACGCGCTGGGTGCATGCTTGGATGGGGCCGTGGGATCACGGCGCGACGGAGCACGACGACGGGGCCGGCGCAGCGATGCGCGAGGGGTCGACGGCGCGGCCGCCGACCGCGACGACCTGAGCATCACGCTCGGGTCGGGCGCCCGAGCGCACCTCGAGCGCGATGGCGCGGAGTGGATCCTCGTCGTCGACGGGACGCCGCAATCGGCGATCGACGTCGACGATCCGCGCCACCTGAGCTTCGCGTACATCCGTCATATGGGGCATGTCATCGACCTGGCGTTCCCCGAGCACGAACCACTCACCGCACTGCACCTGGGAGCGGGCGCCATGTCGATCCCCAGGTTCATCGACGCGACGAGACCCCGATCGCGCCAGCAGGTCATCGAACTCGAGCCCGACATCGTCGAGCTCATCAGACGCGTCGCCCCGTTGCCCGCGAACGCGAGCATCCGCCTGCGGTACGGCGACGCGCGCGCCGAGCTCGCCCGGCTCCCCCGCGGCCTCGTCGGCGCGGTTGATCTCGCCGTGGTCGACGTGTTCGCGGGCCCGCAGACGCCGGCGCACGTGACCACCGTCGAGTTCTTCGAGGAACTCAGCGCCTTCGTCGCGCCCGACGGCGTCCTCCTCGTGAACATCGCTGACGGACACGGGATGCGCTTCGCGCGTGGCGTGCTCGCGTCGCTCCACGATGTGTTCGGCCACGAGACCGTGATCGGCGATCCCGGCGTGCTGAAGGGCCGCCGTTTCGGCAACCTCACCGCCGCCGTCACGCGGCAGCCCCGCGACCTGCCCGGACTCGCGCGCCTCACCGCGAGTGGCTTTCCTGCTGCGTCGGTGCTCGCGGGCGCGGACGTCGCCGAGTGGCTGCGCGGGGCAGCGCCCGTTCACGATGAGAACGCGACGCCATCACCGCTCCCGGGCGGGACCGTCTTCAGCGAGCGGTAGCCGACCCGCGGCGCGGCGGGCGAATTCCGGCCGCCGGCCGTGTCTCGCCGCGCGACCGGCTTGGGCGACGCGCGGACCCGATCGACCACGCTCGGCGGGATGCGCGGGTACCCTCGTCGCGTGCCCGAACCGATCATCCTTGGCTACGACCCCGAGACGCTGCGCGAGCGAATCGATGTCGAGGCCGCCGAGGCGCGGCTCGACGAGGTTCGCCAGTACCGATCCCTCGCCGCGCTCACCGAGCAGGTGGTGCTGCTGCGAATGCTCGGTCGGCTCGACGAGGCCTTCGAGGTGGCGCAGGCGGCGTATCGGCAGTCGCGCTTCACCGGCGCACGCGAAGACGCGCTCGGCGCGCGCATGCGACGAGCGCAGGTGCAGCACTACCAGGGCAAACTCGACACCGCGCTCGTCGAGCTCACGGGGTGCGTCGACGAGGCCGTCGCGCACGAGTGGCACGAACACGCGGGGTTCGCCCTGCAGTACCGGGGCCGCGTGAAGTTCGAGCAGGCCGACTACCGGGGGGCGCTCACCGACTTCGAGGCAGCGCAGGACCACCGCGAGCGCCAGGGCGTTCCGCCGAGTCAGCTCGAGCCGACGACATTCGCCATCCGCGTCACCCGAGCGGTCCTGGAGGGCGCCGAGTCGCCGGCCGATGACGCGCCGCTCGGTGTCGGCATCCCCACCCTCGACGCCTAGGCGATGGCCGACCTCGCCGAGGTTGAGCGCCTCGCGATCATGCTCATGCGTCAACATCTGCCGGCTGGCTGGTCGTTCGCCTTCGACCGCGCGAAGAAGCGCGCCGGTGCCTGCGACCACACCAAACGACGGATCACGCTGTCCAGATACCTCGCGGCGAAGCATCCCATTGACGCGATGCAGCAGACGATGCTCCATGAGATCGCACACGCCGTCGCAGGCCCCAGGGCGGCGCACGGGCCGGATTGGCGCACAACTGCTCGCCGGCTCGGCTACACGGGCGGCACGACGCACACCCTCGAGGTCGCGACGGAGTACGCCCGCTGGATCGGGCACTGCCCGCACGGCCACGAGTTCGTGCGGTTCCGACGCCCGGCCGCGGGCCGCGCCAGGTCGTGCGGCCGGTGTTCGAGCCGGTTCGACCGCCGCTACGTCATCACCTGGCGTGAACGGACTCCGTCGACCGACGCCGCCGCGTGAGCGCAGACCGCGTGCCCCAAGTCGGGCGGGTGCCCCAAGATGGAAGGCATGGCATCGCACTCCGAGACGACCGCAGCATCCGCCGCGAACCCTGACCCCCGCCGCTCCGCGTCAACTGCGCCAGACCCCCGACACGACGTCGAGCACCGCGGCTTCTCGAGCGACAACGCCTCGGGCGCGCACCCCGAAGTGCTCGCGGCGATCACGGCGGCGAACGGCGGCCACGTCACGGCGTACGGGGCCGACCCGTACACCGGGGCCCTCCGCGACTGGGCGAGGCGGGAGTTCGGCGAGCGCGCGCTCATCCTGCCCGTCTTCAACGGCACGGGCGCCAACGTCGTCGCACTGCAGGCCATGTCACCGCGCTGGGGAGCCGTCATCTGCACGGCGGATGCCCACGTCGCCACCGACGAGAACGCGGCGGCCGAGCGCGTGGCCGGCCTGAAGCTCCTGACTCGCCCGACGCCTGACGGCAAGCTCCGGCCCGACGACGTGCGGGCGTTACTCGCCGGGCGCCGGGACGTGCACACGGCGCTGCCGACGGTGCTGAGCCTGACACAGTCGACCGAGATCGGGACGGCCTACTCGGTCGACGAGCTGCGTGAACTGAGCGCGCTCGCGCACGCCAGTGGCCTGCGCGTGCACGTTGACGGCGCACGGATCGCCAACGCGGCCGTGGCGCTCGGCCGCGGCATCGGCGAGCTGGCGCTCGAGACCGGCATCGACGTGCTGAGCCTCGGGGCGACGAAAACGGGGGCCCTCGGCGCGGAGGCGATCGTCGTGCTCGATCCGGACGCCGTCGACGGCGTCGAGTTCCTGCGCAAGATCGACCTGCAGCTGGCGTCGAAGCAGCGCTTCCTCTCGGCGCAGCTGCTCGCCATGTTCGACGGCGACCTGTGGCGGCGGACCGCCGGGCACGCCAACGCGATGGCGCAGCGCCTCGCCCGCGGGTTGCAGGGCCTTCCCGGCGTCTCGCTGCCCCTCCCCGTCGAGGCCAACGGCGTGTTCCCCGTGCTGCCCTCGCACGTCGCCGCGGCGCTGCACGAGCACGCCTACTTCTACGACTGGGTCGAGCCCGGCATGGTGCGCCTGCTGTGCTCATGGGACACGACCGACGCCGAGGTCGACGCCTTCCTCGAGGTGGCGCGAGCGGCGACGAACTCGGGTGCCGCGTAGGCGAGCCGCGCTACTGGCGCCCGCGCCCGGTCCCGCCGCCCGGCGTCGCGGTCGGCCACGACAGCGGCGTGGCCCCGGGGTGTGCGACCGGACGCGCCGCAGGGTGCCCCGCAGGATCTTGCCGCTGAGGTGCCAGCGGCCCCGGGGCACCGTCACCGACCCCGCCCGCGGCGCCCGCGGCGCCCGTCTCGCGCAGCATCCCGAGCACGAGGCCGCTCGGCTCGGGCGCGGGGCGGCGCACCGCATCCTCCGCGATCAGGAAGTCGCGGCGGGTGAGCTCGAGCCAGCCGTCGCGGAGCTTCTCGCCCCAGTACCGGCCGCTCGTGAACTCGAGCAGGTCGCGAAGCGGGCGCACCGGGGCGATGCGCGCCTCGTGCATCCACTCGATGTGGCGCCGCCACGGCGACGCGCCTCGGCCGCCAGGCTGGTACGCCTCGCCGGGCAGCACACGGCCCGCCTGCACGAAGGCGCGCAACGGCTCGCCGTCGGGGTTGTGTGCTCGCGGGCTGTAGAGCACGACGCCGTCCGCCTCGCGCATCGCATCAACCGGCTCGCGGGCGCCGCCGGGAACTTGCACGAACCCGCCCTCGACCTGCAGCCGTGCACGGTCGAGCGGCTGCACAACGAGCCAGTAGCGAATGGACACGCTGGCATTCTGCCCCGCTCCCCCGACATCCGCCTCCCCCGCCGCGGGCGACCGAGTCCGGGCGCTCCCACTTCTCCTGCTACCGACTTCCCCTGACCGAGCTCATTGCGAGAGGCACAGCGGAGCGCTCGTACGGCCTCACGGGGCCATCGTCACCGCGAACGGTCAGCGGGCAAGGAGCAAGGCGACCGGCTTACGGCCACGCCCCGAGGTGGCCGATGGCTGACCGGAGGACCGCGCCGCGCCCGCCTTCGAGCTCGTCGAGCAGGTCGGGGTCGAGGGCCTCTTCGGCGGTCAACCACGTCAGCTCGAGGGCGTCCTGCCGCGGATTGCAGTCGCCCTGCACGGGCACGATGTACACGAGCGCGACCGCGTGCTGGCGCGGGTCGTACAGGCCATCCCACGGCATCGGGCCATACTCGGCGATCGTGAACGGCGTCAGCGTGGCCGGCAGCTGCGGGAAGGCGACCGTGCCGAGGTCCTTCTCGAGGTGCCGCAGCAGGGCGCTGCGCACGGTCTCGCCGTACTGCACGCGCCCCGAGACGAACGTGCGGGCCATGATGCCCGTCGCGCCGTCGGCGCGCAGCAGCATGCCGAGCTGCTCGAGCCTGCCGGTGGCGTCGAGCCGCACGGGAATGGCTTCGACGTACAGCATGGGCACGCGCCGCCGCATGCGTTCGAGCTCGTCATCGCTCAGCCAGCCTGACTCGGGATCGGGAGTTCGCACGCTCATGTGCTCATTGTGTCGCAGCCGGGCTGCGCGGTGGGGATCTGTCGATGCGGGCAGGCGTGCCCCGCATCCCACCTCCCGCCCGGGCATTCTGAGTGCATCGGAGGCGCGACACGCCGTGCGATTCGCCGCGCCATGGCACGAGCGGCACGCTCTTCGCCATTTGCCCGATCCAGCCATCCGCTCGGCGCGCTACCGTGCTGCCATGACCAGTGACGCGCACGCCGACCACGCCGGGGCGACCGCAGCATCCGGCACGTCATCGCCCACCGACGCCGTCGTGCTGTGGTCCGAGCCGGTCGCCGAGGGGCGCCCGCTCGTACTGCTCCTGCACGGCTACGCCTCGAACGAGGCCGACCTCTTCGCCCTCGCCGAGCGGCTCGGCGACCGCGACGCGGACGGTCGTGACGGCGCCGGACGAGCACGGCCGGTCTTCGCGTCGCTGCGCGCGCCCGGACTGAGCGACACCGCCTTCGTCGGGTACGCGTGGTTCGACCTGCGGGTCGGCCGTGACGGGGCGCTCCTCGGCGCTGGCGACACCGACGCCGACCGTGAGGCGACCGCCGACCTCGATGCGGGCGCGACGCGCGCCGCCGAACACGTCATCAGGTGGCTCGACGGCGTGCTCGCATCGGGACCGACCCCGTCGAGCATCGGGCTCGTCGGCTTCTCCCAGGGCGGCATCGTCGCGCTGCAGATGCTCCGGATGCACCCGCGGCGGTTCGCTGCGACGGTCGCGCTCGGGAGCATGGTCGCGCCGGGCCTGCACCCGGGCGATGAGGCGCTCGCAGCGACGCGTCCGCCCCTGTTCGTGGGTTGGGGCGGCCACGATGAGGTCATCCCGCAGGCCGCCACCCGCTTCTCGCTCGACTGGGCCACCGAGACGACGACGCTGACCGAGTACGGCGAGCCCGGCGCCGGGCACGAGGTGACGCCCGCGCAGCTCGACGCCGTTACGAGGTTCCTGGCCGAGAATCTCACGTGACCCGTCGCGTCCGGCCTGCCGATGAGCGCCGGATGCGCGGCTGACGGCGCGGACGGCGCGAGGCGGGTGCCCGGCGACTCGTCGCCGAACACCCGCCTCGACGCACTCCGCGACGGATCGCGAACGCCCTACGACGCCCCGAGGTACCCGTTCGGGTCGAGCACGTACTTCTTGGCCGCGCCGCCGTCAAACTCGGCGTAGCCGCGCGGCGCATCCTCGAGCGTGATCGCCGTCGCCTTGACGGCCTTCGCGATCTGCACCTTGTCGTGCAGGATCGCCATCATGAGCTGCCGGTTGTACTTCATGACGGGGCACTGGCCCGTGGTGAATGACAGCGACTTCGCCCAGCCGAGCCCGAGCCGCAGCGAGAGCGATCCGACCTTGGCCGCCTCGTCGACGCCGCCCGGGTCGCCCGTCACGTAGAGGCCGGGAATGCCGAGGGCGCCACCGGCCGCGGTGATGTCCATAAGCGAGTTGAGCACGGTCGCCGGCGCCTCGGTCGACGCGTCCTCGCCGTGGCCGCGGGCCTCGAACCCGACGGCGTCGACGCCGCAGTCGACTTCGGGAACGCCGAGCAGTTGCTCGATCTGATCGCGCGGGTCCCCCTTCGAGACGTCGACGGTCTCGCATCCGAACGATCGCGCCTGCGCAAGCCGGTCCTCATTGAGGTCGGCGACGATCACGGCCGCCGCGCCGAGGAGCTGCGCGCCCACGGCAGCGGCAAGGCCGACCGGGCCGGCCCCGGCGATGTACACCGTCGACCCCGGGCCGACGCCGGCCGAGTAGGCGCCGTGGAAGCCTGTCGGGAAAATGTCAGAGAGCATCGTGAGATCGAGAATCTTCTCGAGCGCCTGGTCCCGGTCGGGGAACTTGAGCAGGTTCCAGTCGGCGTAGGGCACGAGCACGTACTCGGCCTGCCCGCCGACCCAGCCGCCCATGTCGACGTAGCCGTACGCCGAACCGGGGCGTTCGGGGTTCACGTTGAGGCAGATACCGGTCTTGCCCTCTTTGCAGTTGCGGCATCGGCCGCAGGCGATGTTGAACGGCACCGACACGATGTCGCCCACCTTGATGAACTCGACGCCCGGGCCCACCTCGATGACCTCGCCGGTGATCTCGTGGCCGAGCACGAGACCCTCCGGAGCAGTCGTCCGGCCTCGGACCATGTGCTGGTCAGAACCGCAGATGTTCGTCGCCACCGTCTTCAAGATCGCGCCGTGCGGCACTTTGCGCCCCACGTTCGCCGGGTTCACGCCCGGCCCGTCCTTCAACTCGAACTCCGGATACGGGGTGTCAATGACCTCGACGACTCCCGGCCCCTTGTACGCCACCGCTCTGTTTCCCGACATCGTTGTCCTTTCGCTCAGTGCGTGCGCGACAGCTCAGCCGCGCGTGGTGTCCGACAAGGGTGGGGTACGCACCTGAATATCGACCTGCATGACGACGGCGAGGGCGACGAGATCGTCGCCACGGGATGGCTGCCGGGGGGCGCGCCAGCGGGTTCGCGCCCCGGCGGCAGCCGCACCGCCAACGCGACGCCCGAACGGTGAGCCGATGCGCTAGCGCCCGGCGGGTTCGGCCTCGACCGGATCCGCGCGGTCTCGACCCCGGGACCGCGAGGACCCACCGCGCGCGAGGGCCACGCGCAGCCGGCCGATCGCGTGCATCACGACCGAAACCGCCAGGAACGCGACGAACACCTGGGCCGTCGTGGCAAGCACCTGCGCCCAGCCGCCGGGCCCGAGGGGATCCAGGAACCCGTACGGATACCAGGCCGCGGAGCCGCCGCGCGCCCACGTGTAGAGAAGGTAGGCGACGGGGAAGAGCAGCCAGGCCAGCGGGCGGCCCCAGCCCGATCGGCGCGTCATGCTCACGAGTGCCCAGTCGAGCACGGCGAAGACCGGGGCAACGCGGTGCAGGGCGATGCCGGTCCAGCCGATGTCCCACGTGAAGAGCTCGCCGGGCGGCGCGACGAGAATCGCGTAGATGAGGCCCGTCATGACGAGGTAGAAGGCGACGGCGCCGCGCACGTCGTCCCACCACGCCGGCAGTCGCCTGCGCACGCTCACGGCGCCGACACCGAGCACGGCCACGAGCATGAGGTTCGACTGGATCGTGAACAGGGAGAAGTGCTGCACGAGGTCGGTCTCGCCCGCGCCCGTCGCCGCGTCGATCGTGTTCTTCACGAGGGCCGCGCCGGCGAAGGCGGCGACGGCGATGCGCAGCACGCGTACCCATGCCCGATCCGGATGCATGGCGAGGTTGAACCGGCGGTTGCGGGTGACGGGCGGCGTGAGCCGAGGTTCGCTCATCCGTCAAGTCTGGCACCGGGGGCACGGCCGGACGCGACGCGACGTGCCCCGAGTTCGCGGGGCTGGTACCGGCGTTGCGAACGTGGAGGCGGATGCCGGGCGCGGGAGGCGGGAGCGGCGGTGTCGGCGGTCTGTGATTGGCTTGCGCCATGGCTCAAACCGACCCGCCTGGCGACGGTCTCGACGCCTTCTCGCGCCCGACGCGCGAGTGGTTTCGAGGCGCGTTCGACGCGCCGACGCGCGTGCAGCGCGAGGCGTGGAACGCCATCGCGGCGGGACGGCACGCGCTCGTGGTCGCGCCCACCGGATCCGGCAAGACGCTCGCCGCGTTCCTGTGGGCGATCGACACGCTCGCCCGCGAACGGGCAGCTGCCGAGGCGGTCGCCGGGCGCGACCCCGCATCGCCGGCCACGTCGCACGCGAAACGACGCACGCGCATCCTGTACCTCTCGCCGCTGAAGGCACTCGGGGTCGACGTCGAGCGCAACCTGCACTCGCCACTCGTCGGCATCACGCAGACCGCGAGGCGCCTGGGGCTCGCGGCGCCGCCGATCACGGTCGGGGTGCGATCTGGCGACACCCCGACGAGCGAGCGTCGGCGGCTGTTGCGCGCGCCGCCTGACATCCTCATCACGACGCCCGAGTCGCTCTTCCTCATGCTCACCTCGCAGGCGCGGGACACACTGGCCGGCGTCGAAACGGTCATCGTCGACGAGGTCCACGCGGTGGCCGCCACCAAGCGCGGCAGCCACCTGGCGCTCACGCTCGAGCGGCTTGACGCCCACCTCGAACGGCCCGCCCAGCGAATAGGCCTGTCGGCGACCGTGCGTCCGCTCGACGAGGTCGCACGGTTTCTCGCCGGCAACGCACCGGTCGACGTCGTCGCGCCGGCGAGCACGAAGGCCTTCGACCTGCGGGTGACCGTGCCGGTCGACGACATGAGCGACCTCAGCGTCGCCCGCGTCCGGCGCCACACGCACGAACCCGAGCGGGAGGACCCCTTCGACGTGACGCCCGGGGTCGGCGCGGGCACGGGCGCGGGCACGCGATCCGCGCCGGCAGGTCCACGGGATCCCGATGCTCCGAGCGACGGGCGCGGCGACGCGAGGGCCGGGTCGATCTGGCCACACATCGAGGCATCGATCGTCGAACGCGTGCTCGCTCATCGGTCGACGATCGTGTTCGTCAACGCGCGCGGGCTGGCCGAGCGCCTCACCGCCCGCCTCAACGAGCACTACGAAGAACTGCTGGTCGAGGCCGAGCAGGAGACCGGCTCCGCCGGGTCAGGCGGAGAGGCCGGTGGAGACGCCGGCGGCGGCACGGCCCTCGCACGCGACGGGTCGGCGCGCCTGCCCCTGCCCAACCGCACGCCACCGGCCCAGCTGCTCGCGGGCTCGGGGCAATCGTTCGGCGCCGACCCGGTGCTCGCTCGCGCGCACCACGGCTCGGTCTCGAAAGAGGCGCGGGCGGAGGTCGAGGAAGCGCTCAAGTCCGGCCGGTTGCGCTGCGTGGTCGCGACGTCGAGCCTCGAGCTCGGCATCGACATGGGCGACGTCGACCTCGTCATCCAGGTCGAGTCGCCGCCGTCGGTCGCCTCGGGCCTGCAACGCGTGGGCCGCGCGGGCCACCAGGTCGGCGCGGCGTCACGGGGCGTGCTCTACCCGAAGCACCGCGCCGACGTTCTGCACTCCGCCGTCGCGGCCGCGCGGATGGCCTCGGGCCAGATCGAGCGCATGCGCGTGATCGCCAATCCCCTCGACGTGCTCGCGCAACAGACCATCGCCGCCGCCTCGGTCGACGAGCTCGACGTCGAGGAGTGGTTCGACACGGTTCGCCGCTCGGCGCCCTTCGCTTCGCTGTCACGGCCCGTGTTCGACGCGACGCTCGACCTCGTGTCGGGCCGGTACCCGTCCGAGGCGTTCAGCGAGCTCCGCCCGCGCGTGGTCTGGGATCGCGACAACGGCACGCTGACGGGGCGGCCCGGCGCGCAGCGACTCGCCGTCACGAGCGGCGGCACGATCCCCGACCGCGGCATGTTCGGCGTGTTCCTCATGGCGTCGAGCGACGCCGCGCAACCCGGCGTCACCGACGAGGGCGCGTCGACGCCCGCGGCGCGGCGCGGCGGCATGCGCGTCGGCGAGCTCGACGAAGAGATGGTCTACGAGTCGCGCGTCGGCGATGTCTTCGCCCTCGGCACCTCGAGCTGGCGCATCGCCGAGATCACACACGACCGGGTGCTCGTCACGCCGGCGTTCGGGGAGCCCGGGCGCCTGCCGTTCTGGATCGGCGACGCGCAGGGCCGCCCCGCCGAGCTCGGTGAGGCCATCGGCCGCGTCACCCGCGAACTCGACCGCGCCGCATCCGTCGCGTCTCGCGCGGCGCTCCCGCAGGAGCTTGCCGAGGTCGTCGACGAGCGGGCCGCCGCGAACCTGTTGTCGTACGTGCGCGAGCAGCGCGAGGTGACCGGCGCCGTCCCGAGCGACACGACGCTCGTCGTCGAGCGGGTGCGCGATGAGCTCGGCGACTGGCGGCTCATCCTGCACTCGCCGTACGGCCGTCCCGTGCACGCGCCGTGGGCGCTCATCGTCGCCGATCGCGTGCGCGACCGATTCGGCATCGATGGGGCGGCCGTCGCGAACGACGACGGCATCGTCGTGCGCATCCCCGACGGGGACGCGGCTCCGCCCGGCGCCGAACTCTTCGTGCTGGAGCCCGACGAGATCGAGCCCATCGTGACGCGCGAGGTCGGCGGCTCGGCGCTGTTCGCGGCCCGGTTCCGCGAGGCGGCGGCGCGAGCGCTCCTCCTCCCCCGCCTGCATCCGGGCAAGCGCGCACCCCTCTGGCAGCAGCGGCAGCGATCAGCGCAATTGCTCGAGATCGCGCGGCAGCATCCAAGCTTTCCGATCATTCTCGAGGCCGTCCGTGAGGTGCTGCACGACGTGTACGACCTCGACGCGCTCCAGTCGCTCGCGCGCCGCATCGAGCAACGCACCGTGCGGGTCGTCGAGGTCGCGACCGAGACGCCGTCGCCCTTCGCCACGACGATCCTGTTCGGCTACGTCGGCTCGTTCATGTACGAGGGCGACTCGCCGCTCGCCGAGCGCAAGGCGGCCGCGCTCGCCCTTGACCCGACCCTGCTGGCAGACCTGCTCGGCCGGGTCGAACTGCGTGAACTGCTCGACGCGAGCGTCATCGACCGGATCGAGCTCGAGCTGCAACGGCTCGCACCGGGGCGCCAGGCGCGCGGTCTCGAGGGCGTCGCCGACCTCCTGCGGCTGCTCGGCCCCCTGACCGTGGCCCAGATTGCGGCGCGGCTCGAAGATCCGGATGCCGACACGGCGGATCTCGACGGAGCTGCTCCATCCGAGGCGACGCACGAACACCCAGCGGGTCCCTCGCCCGCCCGGCTCGCCCTGACCGAGGCGCACGTCGCCGAGCTCGTGGCGGCTAAGCGCGCGCTACGGGCGCGCATCGCGGGCGAGGAGCACATTGCGGCCATCGAAGACGCCGCCCGACTCCGCGACGCGCTCGGCGTGCCCCTGCCGATCGGCGTGCCGGCCGCCTTCGTCGATCCCGTCGACGACCCTGTGGGCGACCTCGTCGCACGATTCGCCCGCACGCACGGCCCGTTCGCGCTCGCCGCGATCGCCGCCCGTTTCGGGCTCGGACGCGCCGTCGTCCGCGAGGCCCTGCAACGTCATGAACTCGCGCGGCGCGTCGTCGAGGGCGAGTTCCGACCGGATGCGACCGGTACCGAGTGGGTCGACGCGCAGGTGCTCCGGCGCATCCGAGCACGCTCGCTCGCGGCACTCCGCAGCGAGATCGAACCGGTGCCGGCTTCGTCGTACGCCCGTTTCCTGCCCGAGTGGCAGCACGTCGGCGGCGGCCTCCGCGGTGTGGACGGCGTGGTCACCGCGATCGACCAGCTCGCCGGCGTGCCGATTCCCGCGTCCGCATGGGAGTCGCTCGTACTGCCGGCACGCGTCCGCGACTACACGCCGTCGATGCTCGACGAGCTCACGACCACCGGCGAGGTGCTGTGGCGCGGCCACGGGGCGATCCCCGGCGGCGACGGGTGGGTGAGCCTGCATCTGGCCGACACCGCGGCGCTCACGCTGCCGGCCGAAACCCCGTCGTCGGCAGCGGGTACGCGCGCCGGGGCCGCGAACACGAGGGCCGCGAGCGCCGCCCCCCGCGCAGACGACGACACGACGGCATCCGCGGCCGGCGGCCGGGATGCGCGGCAGCCCGACGCGCTCGGCGCACGCGTCCTCGAGGTGCTCGCCGACGGGGCACAGTTCTTCCGGCACCTGAGTGACGCGCTCTCGGCCCGTGGTGACGCGATCGACGACCAGGCCCTCACCGATGCCCTGTGGCGGCTCGTGTGGCAGGGGCACATCACGAACGACTCACTCGCGCCCCTTCGGGTGCTCGTCTCGGGCGCACCCGGAGGCTCGTCATCGTCGGCGCACCGGGCACCGCGGCGAGCGGCCCGCGGGCGCCTCTATCGCGGGCGGGTCGCGATGCAGCCGACGGTGAGCGGCGACGGATCTCGCGCCTCCGGGCTGCCCGGCCACGCAATACCTCCACACGCGGCCGGCCGGTGGGCGCTCGCCGTTCACGGCGACCCCGACCCGACCGAGCGCGGGCTGGCAGCGGGCGAACTGCTGCTCGACCGCTACGGCGTCGTCACGCGCGGCGCCGTCATGGCCGAAGACCTCCCCGGCGGCTTCGCCTTCGCCTACCGCGTCCTCGCCCGCTTCGAAGAGTCGGGGCGCGCGCGCCGCGGGTACTTCATCGAGCGACTCGGCGCCGCGCAGTTCTCGACGGCCGGCGCCGTCGATCGACTCCGAACGTTCCAGGTCGATCCCGCCGACGTGCGCCGCCGACTCGCCGCCGTCACCCTCGCCGCGACTGATCCCGCCAACCCCTTCGGCGCGGCGCTGCCCTGGCCCGCGTCGGCCGGCGACCCCGGCCGAGGGCACCGTCCGGGACGGAAGGCGGGCGGGCTCGTGACGATCGTCGATGGCGAGCTGGTGCTCTACGTCGAGCGCGGGGGCAGAACGCTGATCGCCTTCACCCGCGATGATGACGTGCTGCGGGCGGCCGCGGCATCGCTGGCCGAAACGCTCCGGGCCGCGCGCATCCCGAACCTCGTCCTCGAGCGCATCGACGGCGGCTACGTGCTCGACCACGCGATCGCGACGCCGCTGCAGGAGGCCGGGTTCACCGCGACCCCGAAGGGCCTTCGTCTGCGAACGGGCGCTCATGCCTGAGGGCGATAGCGTCTACCGCGCCTGCGCCGATTTGCACGTCGCGCTCGCCGGCCGTCGCGTCACCCGCGTCGATCTGCGGGTGCCGCGACTCGCGACGGCCGGCGCGGCACTGCGCTCACGCACCCTCGACGAGGTCGTGCCGCGCGGCAAGCACCTGCTCATGCGGCTCGGTGATCACACACTGCACTCGCACCTCGGCATGGACGGCGCGTGGCGCCTCGTGCGCCCGGGCGGCCGCTGGCCCGCGCCCGCGCACCACGTGCGCGCGGTGTTGGAGACCGCAGACGCAACCGCCATCGGCACCCTCCTTCCGGTCCTCGAGCTCCTCCCGCGCGACCGCGAGGCCGATGCCGTCGGCCACCTCGGGCCCGACCTGCTCGACCCCGCCTGGGGACCGCAACTCGCGGCGGACGCCGCCGCCAACCTGCGGCGAGATCCACACCGCGAGATCGCCGCGGCACTGCTCGACCAGCGCAACCTCGCCGGGCTCGGCAACGTGTACGTCACCGAGCTCTGCTTCCTCCGGGGCGTGCGCCCCACCGTGCCCCTCGCACGGGCCGGTGACCTCGACGCGCTCGTCGCACTCGCGCGCCGGACGCTGCACGCGAACCGGATGCGCCCGGCCGGCCGCGTCTTCACCGGAATCGACCGCCGAGGGGCGCGCACGTGGGTGTACGGGCGTGAGGGGCAGCCGTGCCGACGCTGCGGCACGCCAATCGAGGCCGGCAGACACGGTGACGACGGCGACGGCAACGAGGAGCGGTCGGATCGCTCCCGACGCAGCGCGTGGTGCCCGCGCTGTCAGCCGCCGCCCGAGTGACGCTGCGAGGATCGCACCCATGGCACCGTCGCCCGACGCATCCGACCAGCCCACGGCATCCGGCGCGAACCTGGCCCCCGACCCAGCGACCGGCCGCATCCCGGTCGGCACCACCGAGCCACATCTCTCGGCCCCGGGATTCCGCATGTTCGACCGCGGCGCGCACGTCACCCACTGGCGACCCGGGGACGCACGGCATCCGGTGCTCTACTCGTCGAGCCTCGCGAGGATCGGGCCCGGCACGGCGTGGCGCGGCGGCATTCCCATCTGCGCGCCCTGGTTCGCGTCAGGCCCCGACGGCGCACGAACCCCGAGCCACGGACCGGCCCGCACGGCCATGTGGCTCCGCGAGGCCGAGACGGCCGGCGGCACGCACCACGCCCTCACCATCGACGTCGACGCGTCGGGCGCCCCCGCGCTGCTCGAGCTCGAGTACACGACGAAGCGCAGCGATCGGTCGCTCGAGGTGGCGCTCACGATCACGAACACGGGACGCGACGCCGCGCTTGTCGAGGCCGCCCTGCACACCTACCTCGCCGTGAGTGACGTGCAAGGCATCACCGTGCGCGGGCTCGAGAACGCCGCGTTCTTCGACAAGGCCGCCGATGCCGATGTCGGCCCCGGAGCGCCCCTCGAGTTCGGCGAACTGGTCGACCGCGTCTACGACGACGCGGCGTCGGTCGTGGAGATCAACGACACCGAGTGGTCGCGTCGGCTCATCGTCGAACGATACGGGGCCACGAAGGCGGTCGTGTGGAATCCGGGACCGTCGGCGCCCGCCGACGTGGGCGAGGGCGAATGGCGCGCATTCGTCTGCGTCGAGGCGGCGATCGCCGGCGACCGCGCCGTCACGCTCGCCCCCGACCAGTCGCATTGCCTCGCGACGACCGTTGTCGCGCACGGGCCGGGGTGACGACCGGCTGCTCGAGGCGCGGACGCGTGACCGCGCACCATCGACGCGGCTGTGACACGCCCGGGATGCGCGCCGGCGGCGCTGGCTGTCACGTTTCGGGCCCGAGCGGTGACTCATGAGCATGCGAACGAACGATGACCGACTCCACCGGCTTCCGGCGACTGACCACGACACCCCGGCGACCGGCCCCCGTCCCCGGTCAACGCAGCGAGTGCAGGTACCGCACCCCCCGCGCGCGATCCCGCCCCAGGCGGCCACGACGGCATCGGCCCGGACTCCCCGCGCGGCCGAGACACTGCGCGTGGTCGTCATCGGCGCCGGCTATGCCGGCGTCATGGCGGCGAACCGGCTCGCGGGGCACCGGACCCGATCCGCCGCGCCGATTCGCGTCGCGCTCGTGAACCCCGTCGACGTGTTCACCGAGCGCATTCGCCTGCACGAGGCCCTCACGGCGGGCGGCGACGCGTCGATCCCGCTGCATGAGCTCCTCAACGAGCACGTCGAGCTCGTCGTCGGGCGCGCAACGCTGGTCGACCGGGACGCGGCCGTCGTGCGTCTCGACGACGACCGGACGCTGCCGTTCGATCGCGTCGTCATCGCGACCGGCAGCTCCGCCGCCGGGCCCGCGGGAACGCTGCCCCTCTCGACACGCGAACATCTCGCGCCGCTGCGGCAGGCCCTCGAGGCGACGGACACGTCGGACACCCCGAGCATCCGGGTCATCGGTGGCGGGCTCACGGGCATTGAAGTGGCCGCGGAGCTCGCGAGCGCGCCGCGGAAACCGTCCTCCGCCCGCCTCGGCGTGCCCCGCGCCGGCCGCAGCGTCGAGCTCATCGACACCCGCATCGTGGGCGGCACCCTCGGGGCCCGGGCCCGACAGCACGCACGTGCGCGGCTCACCAGACTCGGCGTCCACCTGGTCGACCGTGCGACGAGCACCCCGGGCGCCGGTCCGGCCCCCGGCGCGCTGATGATCTGGGCAGGCGGATTCCGGCCGGTCACCGTGCCGATCGAACCGCCCGTCGCGATGGCCGGCGACGGTCGTATCGTCGTGGATGCTGCACTCCGATCGCCCGATGACCCGCGCATCCTCGCCGCCGGCGACTGCGCATCCAGCCCCGCCTCGCACGTGCGTGCGAGCTGCGCGGCGGCCCTGCCGCTCGGAGCCGGCGCGGCGAGCACGGTGATCGCCGAGCAGGAGGGCGGGGTCGCGCGGGATGTCCGCGTCGGGTTCCTCGGCCGCTGTCTCTCGCTCGGGCGCGAGTACGGTCTGCTCGACGTCGCGCGAGCGGACGACCGCTCGATCGGGCTGATCGTCGGTGGACGCACAGGGCGCCTCGTGAAGGATCAGATCATGAATCGCACGACATTCTGGCTGCGGGGCGAGGCGGCCCGAAGCGGCTGGTATCGCGGCACACCGGGGCCGGCGTGAACGACGGAACCTCCCGCGCGCACAACGACGCGGGCAATGGGGCGGGGGCGCGTGAGACGTCGGGCGCGATCGTCCCTTCGGGCGCGGATGCCGCCGCTCGCGAATTCGAACGGCACCGGTCGGTGCTCTTCACCCTCGTCTACGAACTGCTCGGCTCGGCGGCGGATGCGGACGATGTCGTGCAGGAGACGTGGCTACGGCGTCAGCGGGTGACGGGTCCCGTCGAGCACGAGCGCGCGCTCCTGTGCCGCATCGCGACGCGCGTGGCGCTCAACGCGATGCGGGCGCAGGCGCGACGGCGCGAGGACTATGTGGGGCCGTGGCTTCCAGAGCCGATCGCGGTGTCTCCCGACGTGCTCGACGATGTCGTGCTCGCCGAGTCGGTGTCGCAAGCGACGCTCGCGGTGCTCGAAACGCTGTCGCCCGAGGAGCGGGCGGCGTTCGTCCTCACGGAGGTCTTCGGTAGCACCGCGGCCGAGGCAGGTGAGGCGCTCGAGCGGAGCGAGGCGTCGGTGCGCCAGCTCGCCCATCGCGCCCGCGACCGCCTCCGGGAGGGGCGCCCCCACCGCCGCGCGGGTGCGACGCCGGAGGTCTGGCACGCGTTCACGAGCGCGATCCGGGCGGGAGACCTGGCAGCGACGACCGCGCTGTTGACGGGCGACAGCGTGCTCGTGAGCGACGGCGGCGGCAAGGTCTCGTCGGCGCGTCGTCCCGTACTCGGCGCCGAGAACATCGCCCGTTTCCTGCTGGGACTGGCGACGCAGCATCCGGACATCTCGATCGACCTGGTGCCTGTCAACGGCGAGCACGCGCTCCTCGTGCGCGAGGACGGGGCGGTCTCTCTCGTGCTGTTCCTCGAAACCGGGGACGGGGGCATCCGAACGGTTCGAATCATGCGCAATCCCGAGAAGCTCGGCCGGCTCGAGAAGCCGGTCGCGATCGCGAGGTAGCCTCGCGGGGCCACACCCCGCAGCGGCGCCACGCCCCGCAGCAGCGCGCCACGAGACTCAGCGGCGGCGGGGCGGACGCAGGTGCCGCGTCATTCGAGAGAAGACGAGAGCGACGCCAAGGCACACGACGTAGGCGGCGCCGATGACGGCCCAGCCGCCGGTGAACCCCACATCCGAATCGATGACCGCACCGGCCAGGACCGGCCCCGTCGCGAAGCCCGCGTAGAGTCCCGTGGATGTGACGCCCGTCGCGAGGCCGAGGCGACGCCGGCCCGCGACCTTGATGACCGACGCGTTGATGACGACGTTCGCGCCCAGCACGGAGATGCCGTGCAGCGCGACCCCGAGCCAGATGAGCGCGTCGACGTGCGCGAGCGCGCTGACGGTGAAGCAGACTGCCGCGGCGATGGAACCAAGCGACATGATGACGAGCAGGGGACCCGCACCGGCGCCCCGCACAAGCGCCTGCGCCCACCAGATGCGGCTCGCGACGCCGATCAGCCCGCCCATCGCGACGAGCAGCCCCCCGAGTACGAGCGGATAGTCGAACTGCTGCACGGCGAACAGCGACAGGTAGCTGTTCGTCGACATGAGGCCGAACGCCGACAGGAACGACAGGGCCGCGAGCATCCCGACGATGAGCCACACCATACGGGGCGATGGGGCGACGGTCGATGTCGCCGGTTCCGTTCCCGGGACGTCGTTGGCCGTCGGTGTCGGGGACGTCTCGGTCACGCCGGATGTCCCCTTCGTCCAGTCGGGAATCACCGTGAGCGCGGCGACCAGCATGGCGATGCAGAGCGCCGAGACCGCGAGGGCGGCGCCGGTCCAGCCCAGCCAGAGAGCGAGGCCGGGGAAGGCCAGCCCCGCGAACAGCTGGCCAACCTGCACCCCGGACTGCTTCACGCCGATCCAGCCGATGCGTTTCGCCGGCGGAGCGAGCGCCGTCACGGCCCGATTCGTGGTCGGGTTGGACATCGCCTGCGAGACCCCGGAGAACACGGCCGTCGCGAGCAGGAACCCGTAGGTCGGCGCGAGCCCCGCGAGCCCGAGCGCGATTGCGGCGCCACCGAAGAGGATGCCCCACTGGGCGGGCGGCGCAAGACGGTCGGCGAGCCAGCCGAGAGCGAGGCTGACAACTGCAGCCGAGGCGAACACGACCGTGAGAATGAGCCCGAACTGCGCCGTGGTCAGCCCGAACGTCGCGATCACGAGGGAGCTCGTGCTCGCGAGGCCGAAGTTCAGCAGCGGCCCGGCGCCCATGCCCGCGGTCACGAGCGCGAGGACGGGCCAGGTAGGGCGGTTGGTCGGCGGCACGACGGCCAGCATAGGACTGGGCGCCGTTCGTCGACGCACCGATGCGCCATCCCGCGAGTCATCCGGATGCCGAAAACGGATTGGACTGACCAACCGGTCGACCGTACGCTCCGAGTGCACGACCTATGACGAAGCACAGTGCCTGGGCGACCGAGGATGGGATGACGAAAAAGAAGACGGCCGACCGCAACCCCGCGGCAGCCCTGCCGCAACACATCGCCGTCATCGGCGCGGGCGCCATGGGCACCCTCTTCGCGGCACGCATCGCCGAGCAGGGCATCGGCGTCACCCTCGTCGACATCGACCGCCGGCGCCTCGACGCGATCGCCGGGCACGGCATCGCCCTCACCGATGACGCCGGGACGCGCACAGTCGCGGTCGGAACGGCCTCGGCGGACCAGCTGGGACCCGGCGTGCAGCTCGCCATCGTCTTCACGAAGAGCATGCACACGCGCGCCGCCGCGGCATCGATCGCGCACCTCGCGGCATGCGGCACGACCGTGCTCACGCTGCAGAACGGGCTCGGCAACGCCGAGTCGATCGCGACCGCCTTCCCGCCGACGCAGATTCTCAAGGGCATGGCAGCCCTGCCTGCGGACCTCGCCGGCGTCACCGAGGTGCGCACCCACGGCTCGGCGCACGTCGTTCTCGGCCCGTTCCAGGCGTCGCCGGTGAGCGACGATGCCGCCGCATCGGCGGTGGCGCTGCTCTCGGGCGCCGGCTTCGACGCCGAGCTCGCCACGACCGCCGACGTCGACGTCGCCGTGTGGGAGAAGGTCGCCTTCAACGCCGCGCTCAACACGATCGCCGCCGTCACCGGCCGCACCAACGGCGGGATGGACAACGAGCCGGGGCGGGCGATCGCCGCCGCAATCGTCGATGAGGTGGCCGCCACGGCCATGGCGACCGGCATCGCCGTCGACGCCCCGCGCATCCACGTCACCGTCATCGACGCGCTCGTTCAGCACCGCCACCACGAGCCCTCGATGCTGCAGGACGTGGCGGCGGGCCGCCCGACCGAGATCGAGGCGATCGCCGGCGCGGTCATCGAGCGCGCCGAGGCAGTCGGCGTCGACGTACCCGTCACGCGCACGCTTGCGAACCTCGTGCGCCTCGTCGAAACGCCGCGGACCTGACATGACGACGATGGATGCCGCAGGTACCGGGGCACCGGCGTCAGCCGATGCCCCAGGCACCGAAGCGGGTGGCGGGCACGACACCCCGCCGTCGCTGAGCGGCCCGGCCGCCGCCCCGGAGGACGCGTCGTCCGCGCTGCAGGTCGACCGCTCGCAACTCGGCCGCCGCCGCGTGCCGTCGGTGCGCGAGGCGCTCTCGATGGTCCGGTTCGAGCGGGTCGGGCGCACGCCCGCCGAGCGGATGGCGCGGGCGCACGACATCGACGACCTCCGCGCGCGGGCACGCGCGGCCACACCGCGCCCGATCTTCGACTTCGTCGACGGAGGCGCCGGCGACGAGGGCGCCGTGCACCGCAACCGCGCCGCCTTCGACGCGCTGCAGCTGGTGCCCCGAGTCCTGCGCGACGTCTCGACGATCGATACGTCGACGACGCTGCTCGGCCGCCGCGTCGCCGCACCCATCGTCTTCGCGCCGATCGGGCTCGCACGAGCCGCGCATCCGCTCGGCGAGATCGGGCTCGCGCGCGCCGCCGCCCGGTACGGCCTGCCCACCGTGCTGTCGACGATGGCGTCGGTCTCGCCGGAACAGCTCGCGCGCCAGGTTCCCGAGGCCGACCGCTGGATGCAGCTCTACCTGTGGCGTGACCGCGACGCCTCGCGGGCGGTCGTGCGACGCGCCGCCGACGCGGGGTTCCGCGCCCTCATGCTCACGCTCGACGTGCCCGTCGCCGGAAACCGGCTCCGGGACGTGCGCAACGGCCTCGGTTTCCCGCCGAGCATGCCGCTGCGCTCCGCGCTCCGCGTCGCGGCGAAGCCGGCGTGGGCGTGGCGCACCCTGACGCACGAGCCCATCCGCTACGCCCTGACCGAGACGGGCGGAGGCGACTTCGTGACCCAGACCGACCGCACCCTCGACCCTTCCGCGACCTTCGCCGAACTCGAGTGGCTGCGCGAGGTCTGGCCCGGTCCGCTGCTCGTCAAGGGCGTGCTCGACTCCCGCGACGCCCGCCGGCTCGTCGACGCCGGCGTCGACGGCCTCGTCGTGTCGAATCACGGGGGTCGCCAGCTCGAGCAGGCCGTGGCGACCGCCCATGCGTTGCCGCGCGTGCGCGAGGCAGCCGGCGACGACACCCTCGTGCTCGTCGACGGGGGCATCCGCAGTGGCGCCCACGTCGCGGCCGCGCTCGCGCTGGGCGCCGACGCCGTGCTCGTCGGACGCCCCGCAATGTACGGGCTCATGGCGGGAGGACAGGCGGGCGTCGATCGCGCCGCCGAGCTCCTGACATCCGGCCTGACTCGCACGATGGCCCTGCTCGGCGCCGCCCGCGTCGCCGAGCTCGAGCCCGGCATGATCGCGAACTGACCCGTCCCACAACCAAACACACCCGCGGCATCGTCGCCGCGTCCCGCCCGCCGTCGACGCCGACCACGCCGACCCAGACCGCGTCACCGCAGACCACCGCCACAGGAGGCCACATGTCCACGCCCCGCACTACCGTCGCCGATGCCATCGGCCGCACGCTCGCCACGCTCGGCGTGCAACACGCCTTCGGCGTGGTGGGCAGCGGGAATTTCACCGTCACGAACGCGCTCGTCGAGAACGGCGTCCCGTTCACCGCCGCCCGGCACGAGATGGGCGCCGCGTGCATGGCCGACGCCTACGCGCGGATGAGCGACACCGTCTCGGTGCTCAGCCTGCACCAGGGGTGCGGCCTGACGAACGCGCTCACCGGCATCGCCGAGGCGGCCAAGAGCCACACGCCCATGGTGGTGCTCACGGGCGACACCGCGATCGGCGACCGGATCTCGAACTTCGACATCGACCAGGACGCGTCAGCCGCGGCGCTCGGCGCGATCCCGATGCGGGTCGACCGTGCCGAGGATGCCGTGCGGACGACGGCGCGCGCCTACCGCGTGGCGCTCCACGAGCGCGCGACCGTCGTGCTGTCGCTGCCCGTCGACGTGCAGGAGCTCACGGCTCCCGCCGACGAGGTCGCCATTCCCGAGGCGGCGCCCCGTCCCCGGCTCGCGCCGGAGTCGGTCGAGGCTGCCGTGGAACTGCTGGCGGGCGCGCAGCGACCGCTCATCGTCGCCGGCCGCGGTGGCCGTGCGGCCGGCCCCCAGCTGCGCGCCCTCGCCGAGGCCGCAGGTGCGCTGCTCACGACGTCGGCCACGGCGCGCGGCCTGTTCGTGGACGACGACTGGGCGCTCGACATCATGGGCGGATTCTCGACCGAGCCGGCGGCCGACCTCATCCGCGACGCCGACGTCATCGTGGTCTTCGGCGCCGCGCTCACCACCTGGACCACCCGTGGTGGCGATCTCGTCTCGCGGGCAACCGTCGTGCAAGTCGATGATCGCCCCGAGGCATTCGGCCTGCACCGCCCCGTCGACCTCGCGGTGCTCGGCGACGCTGCCGCGGTCGCCGAGGCCATGACGAGCGGGCTGCGCGACCGCGGCGCCTTCGCGACCTCCGAGCATCCGCGCTACCGCACCGCCGAAACCGGAAAGCGCGTACGCGCCGCGAGGTACTGGAGCGAGCAGCCCCACACCCCCGAGCGGACTGTCGGCTTCATCGACCCGGTCGAGCTCATCAACGAGGTCGACCGCCTGCTGCCGCTCGAACGGGTCGTGGCGACCGACGGCGGCAACGTCAACTGCTTCGCGGGCGCGCACCTGCGCGTGCCGGACGAGCACGGCTATTGCCTGCCGTTCGCGTTCCAATCGATCGGCCTCGGGCTCGCAAGCGCGATCGGCGCGGCGATCGCGCAGCCGGACCGACTGCCGGTGCTCGGCACGGGCGACGGGTCGCTCCTCATGACCGGCGTCGAACTCGAAACCGCCGTGCGGCTCGGGCTCGGCATGGTGATCGTCGTGTTCAATGACGCCGCGTACGGCGCCGAGGTGCACCTCTTCGCAGACCAAACCGACCGGCACGGCATCGTGCGCTTTCCCGACACCGACATCGCCGCCATCGCGCGCGGATACGGATGCGAGGGCGCGACCGTGCGCAGCCTTGACGATCTCGGCCCGTTGCACGCGTGGCTCGCCGGCCCGCGCGACCGTCCGATCGTGCTCGACGCGAAGATCACGGGCGCCAAGTCCTGGATGATGGCGCGCGGCCACTGAGGCCGGACGTATCGGGTATTCCGGTCACGATGTCGTCACGGGCTTCCGCCCACCCCAAATTCAGGTAGCCTGATATCCCGAGCGCGGCCGCACGGTTACGCTCGCACCACGGTGCCTCGACGAAGTGGCGCCGACACCATCTCAATGCAGAGTTTGGGGACATCATGTCGTTCACCAGGAAGCGCCTCGCGACCGCCGCGGCCGCAGTGGCCCTCGCAGGACTCGTCGCCGGTTGTTCCGGCGGAGGGGGTGGCGGCGCCGATCAGACGCTCGATCCCGCCAACCCTGTCGCGATCACGGTGGGCACCCTCCCCGCCGGTGACTACGCGCCGCTCTACATCGCCGAGCAGGAGGGCTACTTCGAGGAGGAGGGTCTCGACGTCACCATCGAGATCATCGCGGGTGGCGCCGTCGGCATGACGCAGTTGTACTCGGGCGACCTCGACTTCAGCTCGGCGACCTGGACGAACGTGCTGCTGGCCAACTCGCAGGGTTTCGACATCCAGGTCGTGCGCGAGGGCACCGACTCGAACAAGGAGGGCATCAACGGCCTCATCGTGCAGGCCGACGGCCCGATCGAAGAGGTGGAGGACCTCCGCGGCGAGACCCTCTCGGTCAACACCCTCGGGTCGGCGACCGAGCTGCAGATCCGCGACTGCCTCGCCACCGAAGGTCTCGAGCCCGGCGACTACGAGCTCGTCGAGGTCGCGTTCCCCGACGCAGCCGCGGCCGTCAGCCAGGGCCGCATCGCGGCCGGCTTCGTGCCGGAGCCGTTCATCACGATCGGCTCCGACCAGGGCCTCGAGCCACTCTTCTACGCGTCGACGTGCAACGACGTGCAGCGCACCCTGCCGCTCATCAACTGGACGACTTCGGAGAGCTACGCGAACGACAACCCCGCCGTCGTCGCCGCGTTCAAGCGGGCGATGGATCGCGCGACCGAGCTCGCGATCGAAGACCCGCAGGTCGTCGTCGACATCCTGCCGACCTTCACGACGCTCACGCCCGAGCTCGCCGAGCAGATCGTGCATCCGAGCTTCGTCGAAGACGGCACGCCGAACCTCGACGCCGCGCAGATCACGATGGATCTGATGATCCAGTACGGCCTGATCACCGAGCCGCTCGACGACCTCGCGCAGTACGCCTGGACACCGCCGAGCGAGTAGGCCGGCGACCACCTGGGCGCCGGCCGGATCGCGGGAGCCGCGACTCCCCGCCCCGGCCGGCGCTCATTCGCCCGCGGACCACCTGAGCACCGCCAACCGCACCTCGCAAGAAGGCGTCATGACCGCACCTCCAGCATCCGCCCAGGCCCCGGCGCCAACGCAGCCGACACAGCGCCGCACCGGCCTCTCCGAACGCACGAAGTCCATCCTGTTCGGCGCCATCGGCGTCGTCGTACTCTTCCTCGTCGCCGAGATCGTGTCGCGCAGCGGTATCGTCAGCGAGTTCTTCCTGCCGCCCACTTCCGTCGTGCTCGGCACGACACTCAGCCTCCTCGTCGACCCGCAGTTCCTGTTCGCCGTGCTCTCCACGCTGCAGGCATGGGCCATCGGACTGGCGATCTGCACCATCGCGAGCGTGGCCCTCGGTCTCCTGCTCGGTTCGTCCGACATCGCCTACACGGGCAGCCGCACGCTCATCGAGTTCCTGCGGCCGATCCCGTCGGTCGCGCTCATCCCCGTCGCGATGGTGATGCTTGGCAACGGGCTCGAGATGAAGGTGGGGCTCATCATTTATTCGGCCGCCTGGCCCATCCTGTTCAACACCATCTACGGGATGCACGATGTCGACCCGGTCGCCAAGCTCACGTCGCAGAGCTTCGGCCGCGGCCGACTCTCGACGATGCTGAATGTCTCGTTGCCGAGCGCCCTGCCGTTCATCTTCACGGGCATCCGCGTTTCGGCCTCGGTCGCGCTCATCGTCGCGGTCAGCGCCGAGTTCTTCGGCGGGGCTTCTGAGGGGCTCGGGCGCTGGCTGCTCGAGGCGAGCTCGACCGGCAACCGGCCTGACCTCGTCTACGCGGGCACGATCATCTCGGGCCTCCTCGGCCTCGCGATCAACGCGCTGCTGGCGCTCATCGAGCGGCGATTCCTCGCCTGGCAACCGGCGCTCCGGCAGACGGGCAACTAGGAGGTCGTGATGACAATCGATCGTGATCCGAAGACGAGCATCGTCGGCCTCAAGCAGCGCCCATCGAACCGGCCCGGCCTGCCCGGGTGGCTCAGAAAGCTCGGCGTCTCGGCGCTCGTGCTGGTCGTCTTCCTGGTCGTCTGGGAGATCGCCGGGCGCCTGCTCGGTTCGCCCTTCTTCCCGCCGTTCTCCTCCATCGTCACCCGGTTCTTCGACCTGTGGTTCTCGGGGCCTGCGTCGAGCCTCTTCCTCACCGATCGCGTGGGGAGCGACCTCGTTCCGAGCCTCGGGCGCCTGTTCTCCGGCTGGGCGCTCGGCGCCGCCCTCGGCGTCCTCTTCGGACTGCTGATCGGCAGGTACCGGACCTTCGGCTACTTCGTCGAGCCGTTCGTCCACTTCGCCCGCGCGATTCCGCCTCCCGCGTTGCTGCCGATCTTCTTCATTTTGCTCGGCATCGACAACACGATGATGGTCTCGCTCATCGCGTTCGCCGTCGTGTGGCCGGTGCTGCTCAACACGATCGACGGGGTGCGGGCGGTCGAATCGCTCCACATCGACACGGCGAGCGTGTTCGAGTTCGGCCGCATGAAGGTCTTCTTCAGCATCATGCTGCCGAGCGCGGCGCCGAAGATCTTCGCCGGATTGCGCGTCAGCCTCGCCATCGCCCTCATCGTCATGGTCGTCGCCGAGATGACCTCGTCGTCGGGGCTCGGCTACAACGTCGTCAATGCCCAGCGCACGTACAACTTCCTCGACATGTGGGCCGGCATCCTCGTGCTCGGCATCCTCGGGTACGTGCTCAACACCGTCCTCGCGCTCGTCGAGAACCGGGTCACGCGCTGGCACAAGGGTTCTAGGGAAGGCCTGTCATGACCACCACCGAAACGCCGTCAACCGACCTCCTGACGATCGAGGGCCTCGGCCACACGTACGGGGGCGCGACCCCGTTCACCGCGGTCGGCCACCTCGACTTCACGGTGCCCCAGGGCGCGTTCGTGTCGATCGTCGGCCCGTCGGGCTGCGGCAAGACCACCATGCTGCGATGCATCTCGGGCCTCATGCGGCCCACGCAGGGCACGGTCGCGCTTGAGGGCGCGCCCGTCACCGGCGTGCCGCGCGACCTCGCCCTCGTGTTCCAGGACTACAGCCGATCGCTCTTCCCGTGGCGCACGGTGAGCGGCAACATCTCGTTCGTGCTCGACAAGAACACCCTCTCGTCTGAGGAGCGCAAGGAACGCATCGCCGAGGTGCTGAACGCCGTCGGCCTCGATGGTGCGGGCGGCAAGTACCCGTGGCAGTTGTCGGGCGGAATGCAGCAGCGCGTGGCGATCGCACGGGCCCTCGCCTACCGGCCGAAGATCCTGCTCATGGACGAGCCGTTCGCCTCCGTCGACGCGCAGACGCGCGCCGAGCTCGAGGACCTCATGCTGCGGGTGCGAGACCAGTTCGGCATGACGATCCTGTTCGTCACGCACGACATCGACGAGAGCGTGTACCTCGCCGACCAGGTGCTCGTGCTCTCGAAGTCGCCGTCGACGATCGTCGCCAAGATCGACATCGACCTGCCGCGGCCCCGCGATCAGGTCTCGACGCGCGAGCTTGAGCAGTTCGTGCACCTGCGCAGCGACATCGCGCGCATGATTCGGGAGCAGTCGCAGCTGAAGAAGGCGGCGTAGGGCGGCCGCGGGACGCGGACCGCGTTGCTGCGTCGCTCCGCACCGCAAGGTCTGCGCGATGGGGCACGGATGCTCGAGCAGCGCATCCGGACCCCATCGCGTTTCGCGGCCTACCGCTGGCTGCCGACGGCTCTGCCGACGAATCTGCCGACGAATCGATCTTTGGTCGAACGACCAAAAAGCTGTTAGCGTCTGATCCGACCGCGAGGGGCGCCGTGCACCACGACCCCGTATCGCGTCAGGTCAGTGCGCCGGCGCAGGATGCGTCGGCGCTCATTGCGTCGAAGGAGTCGCGTGTCCGTCACCACCGTGAAGCGCTCAACCGCCCTGCAATCGATCACCGCGGGCCCCGGATTCAACCGGTGGCTCATCCCGCCCGCCGCGCTCGCCGTGCACCTCTGCATCGGCCAGGCGTACGCCACAAGCGTCTACAAGAGCTCGCTCATCGACCACTTCCAGGCCAGCCAGACCGCAATCGGGGTCATCTTCTCGATCGCCATCGTCATGCTCGGGCTGTCGGCCGCCGTGTTCGGCACCTGGGTCGACCGCTTCGGCCCGCGCCGCGCCATGATCGTCGCGGCGATCTGCTGGGCCGTCGGCTTCTTCGTGGGAGCGCTCGGCATCGCGACCGGCCAGCTCTGGCTCGTGTACCTCGGCTACGGGGGCATCGGGGGCATCGGTCTCGGCATCGGCTACATCTCACCGGTCTCCACGCTCATCAAGTGGTTCCCCGATCGGCCGGGCCTCGCGACCGGACTCGCGATCATGGGCTTCGGCGGCGGCGCGATGATCGCGAGCCCGCTGTCGTCGTGGCTGCTCGGCGCGTTCGACCCGGCGTTCGCGACGAACGACGGGGTCGCGACGGGCGACGCGGTCATGAAGCTCTTCCTCACGCTCGGCGCCATCTACCTCGTCGTCATGCTGTTCGGTGCGTGGATCGTGCGCGTGCCCGCGCCCGGCTGGGCTCCGAAGGGCTTCGACCCGGCGGCACTCAAGGCGAAGCCGCTCGTGACCACGTCGCACACGTCGGCGAACAGCGCTCTCCGCACGCCGCAGTTCTGGCTGCTGTGGGTGGCGCTGTTCTGCAACGTGACCGCGGGCATCGGCGTCCTCGAGCAGGCGGCGCCGATGATCCAGGACTTCTTCCGCGACAGCCCGTTCGCCGTGTCGGCGACGGCGGCCGCCGGCTTCGTCGGCCTGCTGAGCCTGTGCAACATGGGCGGGCGATTCGTCTGGTCGAGCGTCTCCGACTTCATCGGTCGCAAGAACATGTACCTCGTGTACCTCGCCGGCGGCGTCGGGCTCTACCTGCTGCTCGCGTTCACGGGGTCGTCCACGGTGGTCGTCTTCATCCTGGTGACGGCCGTGATCATCAGTTTCTACGGCGGCGGATTCGCGACCGCGCCCGCCTACCTGCGCGACCTGTTCGGCACTTACCAGGTCGGCGCGATCCACGGGCGCCTGCTCACCGCCTGGTCGGCGGCGGGCATCGCGGGACCGCTCATCGTGAACGGCGTGCTCGACACGCGCGGCGAGCCCGGCACCCTGCACGCCGGCGACTACCGGCCGGCACTGCTCCTGATGGTCGGCATCCTCGTCGTCGGACTCATCGCCAACCTGCTGATCCGGGCGGTGGCGTCGAAGCACCACGCCGATCCCGAGGTCGTGCGGGCGGCGACCGGGGTGGGCTCGGGGTCGGCGATTTCCGGGGCGTCCGGCGATGGCCCGGATGCCGTGGGCGCGGGAGCGTCGGGTGTCGCGACCGCGACCGGTGCGGCCGCGAAGCCGCGGGTGCCGCCGATCGTCGCATGGATCATCGTCGGCGTCCCTCTCGCCTACGGCGTCGTGCAGACATTCATCAACGCGCTGAAGCTGTTCGAGTAACGGCGGGGCGACCAGGTGGCGACGCGCGAGCTCGAGGAGTTCGTGCACCTCCGCAGCGACATCGCGCGCATGGTCCTCGAGCAATCACAGCTCAAGAAGGCCGCGTAACGCGCGGGGGCGTCCCGCCGCCGGAATCCAGCGATCCTTCGGCTGGGCAGGCAGCGATCGACGTCGGTTAGCCTCGGACCTGCCGCAGCATCAGCGCAGAGACGTACACGGAACGGAGCTCACCATGCAGATCAGGATCACCGATTCGGCCGAGGTCGAGGTCGTCGACGCCGACGATCTGAAGGCCCTCGGGCTCGCCTCGGCGGGCCATCCCCCTCAGAAAGTCGCCGATGCCCTCGAACGGACCGGTCTCGGCCGGGTTGAGGGTGAACACGCGTGGCTCAGCGTCGACGCGTTGCGCGCCGGCGCCCGTGGCGACCGCGGCGACGAGTGGGTGAAGAAGTTCGACGGCATGATCGACTACGCCCGCACGAAGGGCTGGGTCAACGATGCCGGCGAGGTGCGCGCGCACATCGAGTAGCGGCGGGGCACACCCCGAAACGCGAGGGGCCCGGATGCTCGAGCAGAGCATCCGGGCCCCTCGCGCCGTCGGGGGCGGCGACTAGTCCGCGCGGTATTTCGTGCGCGCGTAGTCGTGGTACGGCGCCGGGGCGACGGTGGCGCGGATGCGCACCTGACGGTGGTTGCGGTCGACCTGCGGCTTGTTCGAGATCGGGTCCTCGCCCCACACGACCTCGACCTCGTCACCCTCGGCGACCTCGTTGTCGAGGGTCGCGAGTGACATGTAGAGCTGGTCGTAGGCGACGTACCCGGCGTCGGTCGAGATGCCGACGCGTGCACCGTCCTTCTGCACGTCGTCCATCTGGTAGAAGCCGTAGCGCGCCTTGGGGAAGTCGAGGAACTTCGCGGGCGTGCCCGCCTCGACCTGCGACCGCACGACCATGGCGACGTCCTCGGCGTTCCACAGCAGCGTGGCCTTGCGGCGCGAGGGCGCCTCGGCGATGCGCTCGAGCGCCTCGCGGCCGTGGAAGTCGTGGTCGAAGCGCACCGACCGGCCGAGACCGATGTCATAGGGCGTGAGGTAGTAGTCGTGCACGTCGGTCGAGATGAGCGAGCCCGCGATCGAACCCGCGCGCGCCGCCGGCAGCCATTCGCGGTACTCGGCGAAGTCCTCGTCGAAGATTGCCGGGAAGGGGGTCGGCACCCAGCCCGACACGAGCGGCGACGACGAGTACGCCTTGGCGCCCACGAGGCGGATGTCGAACTCGGCGCCCGCCTCGAGCATCGCGTCACGCACGGCGGGGCCGTCCGCGTAGGCGCCGTAGAACTCGAATCCGGGTTGCCCGGCCATGCCGTGGCGGAGTGCCCGCACGGGCTTGCCCGCGATGGTGAACTCAGCGATGTGGAAGAACTTCACCTCGGGCACGGGGCCGCCGATGAGGCGCTCCATGACGGTGTCGGCGTGCGGGCCCTGCAACTCGTACCGGAAGAACGTCGGGTCGCCCTCGCGCATGTTCGAGTTGGCCTCGAGGCGGGAGTGCACGTCCTTGCCCGCGGCCTCGGCCTTCTCGATGTTGAAGCGCACCCAGTCGATGAGGATGTGGTGGCCGATCAGCACACGCCCCTCTTCGCCCTCGTCGTTGTAGAAGAGGATGCCGTCGCCGACGAGAAAACCGTCCTTGTTCACCGAGATGAGCTGCTTGGCGCGGCCCCGCTTGAAGTTCTTGAACGTGTTCGGCGAGATCGACTCGAGCAGCGCCGTGAGATCGTCACCCCACACGAAGAGCTGCGTCATGTGGTGCGACTGGTCCATGATCGCCACGCTCGCCGACCAGGCGCGCTGCTCGTCGCGCCAGTTCGTGAACTCGGGCTGGATCGGGAAGGTGATCGAGGGCCAGTCCTGGTTGCGCAGCAACTCGACGGGGTTGCCGACTCGGGCGATGGCCTGGGCGAGGGTCTCTGCGGTCATGGTTCGCTCCTGCTCGTTGTCCGCGCAGCGTCTGTGATGCCGCGGCATGCCTGAAGTCTAGGAAGGGGGCAGCAGCGGCGTCGCCCGGTATTCGATTGAACGGAATCGATGCTCGTGCCGCACCCCACGAAAACGCGGGGCCCGGATGCTCGAAGTGAGCATCCGGGCCCCGCGTGCGTTCGCGCCCGCGCCTAGTTGTAGGGGTTCGGCGTGAGCGTGTACTTCGTGTAGAGGTACTCCTCGATGCCCTCGAAGGAGCCCTCCTTGCCGAGGCCCGACATCTTCACGCCGCCGAATGGGGCCGCCGCGTTCGAGGCGACGCCCACGTTGAGGCCCATCATGCCGGCCTCGATGCGGTCGATCATGCGCTGGCCGCGCTTGAAGTCGGTCGTGAAGACGTACGACATGAGGCCGTACTCCGTGTTGTTGGCGAGGCGGACGGCCTCGTCCTCGTCGGCGAACGTGATGATCGGCAGCACCGGTCCGAAGATCTCCTCCTTGAAGATGTCGAAGTCCTCGGCGATGCCGTTGATCACGGTCGGCTCGTAGAACGAGCCGGGGCCGTCGACGGCCTTGCCGCCGGTGACGACGGTCGCGCCCCGCTCGACGGCGTCACCGACGAGCTCGACGACCTTCGTGACGGCCTTGTCCTCGACGAGCGGCCCGATCGTAACGCCCTCTTCGGTACCGCGGCCGACCTTCATGGCGTTGACGCGCTCGGCGAGGCGCTGCGAGAACTCCTCGGCGATGTCTCGGTGCACGATGATGCGGTTCGCCGCCGTGCATGCCTGACCGATGTTGCGGAACTTCGCCGCGAGCACGCCCTCGACGGCGACATCGAGGTCGGCGTCTTCGAAGACGACGCAGGGCGCGTTGCCGCCAAGCTCCATCGAGGTGCGCAGCACGTTCTTCGTCGCCTCCTTCATGAGGCTCTGCCCGACCGCGGTCGAGCCGGTGAAGGAGAGCTTCCGCAGGCGCGGGTCGGCGATGATCGGCGACGAGACGCCCGACGTGTTGCGGGTCGTCACGATGTTGACGACCCCCTTCGGCAAGCCGGCCTCTTCGAGGATCTTCACCATGTAAAGGGTCGTGAGCGGCGTGAGCGACGCCGGCTTGATGACGACCGTGCAGCCGGCCGCGAGCGCCGGCGCGATCTTGCGGGTCGCCATTGCGAGCGGGAAGTTCCACGGCGTGATGAGGAAGCAGGGGCCGACCGGGTGCTTCGACACGATCATCGTGCCGGTGCCTTCCGGGTTGGAGCCGTAGCGCCCGTGCACGCGAACGGCCTCTTCGCTGTACCACCGGAGGAACTCGCCGCCGTAGGTGACCTCACCGTTCGACTCCGCGAGGGGCTTGCCCATCTCGAGGGTCATGATGAGCGCCATCTCGTCACGGCGCTCCTGCAGGATCTCCCACGCCCGGCGCAGGATGTCGCCGCGCACGCGGGGCGCGGTCGCCGCCCACTCGCCCTGCACGGCGACGGCCGCGTCGAGAGCCCGCATGCCCTGCTCCGGCGAAGCGTTCGCCAACCGCGTGAGTTCGTTGCCGTTCGATGGGTCGTTCACGGCGAACGGTTCGCCGTCACCATCGACCCATTCGCCACCGATGAACAACTGACCGGGGACCTTCGCGATGAGCTCTGCTTCGTTGAGATTGGCCATAGGGAACTCTCCTCGTGGTGACTCGATGGTTCACCAACGCTACACCGGCAGCATTCCCCGATTCCCATCCCTGCGCACGATGGAACGTGCCCCTTGTAGTGCACGTGCACAGCCCCCCACTCCCCCTAGGCTTGAGCGCGTCGCGGAGGGGGAACCGCGCCGGTGCGCCAGCCCGCCGACCCGCCCCGCGCACGCCAGACCACCTCAAGGAAGGCTTCTCATGTCAAAGAAGATCGCGCGTGCCGGCGTCATCGGCGCCTCGACCCTGGCCCTGACGCTCGCGCTCAGCGGCTGCTCGCTGCTCGGCGGCGTGCTCGGCGGCGGCGGCGCCGACCGCGGCGACGACGGCCAGGTCACCGAGACGGCCGAAGACAGCGTCTTCGCCGTGCAGGTCGGCGACTGCCTCAACGAGCCCGATGGCACCGAGGTGTCCGACGTCGAGCTCATCCCCTGCGCCGAGCCGCACGACTACGAGGTCTTCGACGAGCTCGAACTGCCCGAGGGCGACTTCCCGAGCGACATCGAAGATCAGGCGAAGGAGTTCTGTGAAGGGGACGCGTTCACCGAGTTCGTCGGCGTCGACTACGGCAGTTCGCAGCTCTACGCGACGTACTTCGTGCCGACGCAGGATGGGTGGGAGCAGCAGGACGACCGCCTCATCCAGTGCATCATCTACGACCAGGAGCCGACCGCCGGCACGCTCGCGGGCTCGAACAAGTAGCCCTCCGCATACGACGACAGGGGTCCTCGCGTCGAGCGAGGGCCCCTGCCGCGCTTCTTGGCGCTGGTGAAGCGACCGGAATGCGCACACGGCTGCACGCCACAATGCGGGCAGCGCAGCGGATTCCGGATATCGCACAAATCTGCGGCACTCTGGCACCATGTGAGCATGACGAACACACGTGCGGATGCTCGGGCAGCGTCGACCACGGGCGCCCGGTCGACGCATTCGCAGACCCTGAGCCGGGGGCTCCAGGCACTCGAACTGCTCGGCGAGGCGAACGGCCCCCTCACGATCGCCGAGGTCGCCGAGGGTCTCGGCCTTCATCGCTCGGTCGTGTATCGGATACTGCGCACACTCGAGGACCACGGGCTCGTCAGCCGCGACGCCTCGGGTCGGCTCCGGCTCGGCCCCGGCATCGCCGCGCTCGCCCGCGGGGTGTCGCGAGGCCTGCAGCAGGTCGCCCAGCCGGAGCTCTCGCGCATCGCCGAGCGGTTCGGGGTGACGGCGTTCGTCGGCGTACTCGACCGCTTCCAGGTCGTCACGCTGCTGAGCGTGGAGCCGCGCGACGCGCACGCGTCGATCGCGCAGCGCCCCGGCACGAGGCACGACGTCAATCGCGGCTCGACGGGCTACGCGGTGCTCGCGGGCATGAGCGACGACGAGCTGGCCTCCGTCGTGGAGTCGGGGCTCGCGGTCGACGAGGAGCGGGTGCGCGAGACCCGCACCCGCGGCTACGCCACCAGTCACGACGAGGTCATTCCCGGCCTGCGGTCGATCGCCGTCCCGATGCCGATCTCGAGCGAGCCGAACCTGCTCGCCATCTCGATCGTGTCGATCGCCGAGCTCGATGACGCGGAACTCGTGGCCGATTCGTTGACGGCGGCCGCTGCGCGCATCGCGCGAGCCGTTTCGTGAGGGCGCGTTCGCGCGCCTTTACGCGACCGCCTCGGCGTTGAGCAGCTCGCGGACGCGGGGGATCACCTCGGTGCCGTACAGCTCGATCGACCGCATCGAATGCTCGTGCGGCAGCGTTCCCGCCGAGTACTTGAGGTCGAACCGGGCAAGGCCGAGCACGCGCACGGCGTGCGCGATTCGCCGGGCGACCGTCTCGGTCGAGCCGACGAAGAGCGCCCCGTGCTCGACCTCCTCCTCGAAGTGCTCGCGCGTCATGCGGCTCCAGCCCCGCTCGCGCCCGATGCGGGCCATCATTTCGATATAGCCCTCGTAGTACTGATCACGCGCCTCCCGGTCACTCTCGGCGACGTGGCCAGGCGAGTGCGCGCCCACCGGGAGATCGACCGGCCGCTCGAACTTCTCGAGCGCTTGGCGGTAGAGCCGCACGAACGGCGCGAAGCGCTCATGACCACCGCCGATGATCGCCAGCATGAGCGGCATCCCGTACTGCGCCGCCCGCACGACCGACTCGGGGGTTCCACCGACGGCGACCCAGGTCTTCAGCGGCCGGTGCTCCAGCCGGGGATACACGGTGACCTCGTCGAGTCGCGCCCGCACGCTGCCTGACCACGAGACCGGCCCGTCGGCCTCGACGAGCTTGGCGAAGAGGTCGAGCTTCTCGGCAAACAGGACGTCGTAGTCCTGGAGGCTGAGCCCGAACAGCCCGAACGACTCGGTGAACGAGCCGCGCCCGACGATCGCCTCGGCCCGGCCGTTCGAGACGGCATCGAGGGTCGCGAACCGCTGGAACACGCGCACGGGGTCGTCGCTCGAGAGCACGGTGACGGCGGTGCCGAGGCGGATGCGTTCGGTCACGGTCGCGATCGCCGCGAGCACGGTCTCTGGTGACGACACCGCGAAGTCGTCGCGGTGATGCTCGCCGATCCCGATGAAGTCGACGCCGACCCGGTCGGCGAGCCGCGCCTGCTCAACGACGTTGCGGATGACCTGAGCCTGCGACAGTGGCTCGCCGTCGAGACCGTCGGTCACGTCACCGAACGTGTCGAGGCCGAGTTCGACCGCTCCGAGAGATGCATTCGCCATGACGCCATCATGGCACGTCTATGCAAACGCAACAACTTTGGATGCGGTCGTGGCGCTTTCATGAGGGCGTCGCGCCATCGCCAACGGGCACCGCCCCCGTTCGCAGTGGAAAAGGGGCGGTGGCCGGGGTGCCGGGAGGAGGTGGCGTGGGTCGTCCGGGATTACTGCGTTCGGGAGCGTCGTCGGAGGCACGCGAGCGCCGTTGCGCCCGCCGCGAGCGCAAGGAGGCCGATGCCGGCGATGCCGAGGTGGTCATCGGAACCGGTCGGAGCGAGCTGGTCGCCGCCGTCGACGGGCTGCGCGGCAGCGGGGTCCGGTTCGACGACGGAGAAGGTTGTCGTTGCTTCGAGGGGAACCGTCGGGCCGCATGCGGACTTGACGGTCTCGCTCTCCGGGGCAGGGCCTAGGGCGCCCGTCGTGCCGTCATCGGCGTCATCGCCCGCGTCGGCGTGGGCGCCGTCGGTGCCGGGGATGCTGTCGGTGCCGTCGTCGCCGCCGGTCTCGCCGGGCGCCTGGGCGTCGTCGTCGCCGTCCGTGCCCGTCGTGGCGGTCGGGGTCGGGGTCATCTCCGGTGGCGTGGGCGTCGGCGCGTCCGAATCGACCGGCGCCAAGCACTCGGGCTCGGCGACGGGCACCTCCTGCGACAGGGTGAGCGTGTAGTGGCCCGGCGTCCAGTCGAGGGTGTTGCCCGTCGTCACCCCGTCGTCGGTGACCTCGACGATCTGCAGCGTGCCGCCGACGGAACCGTCGGCATCAGCCTCGCCGTCAAAGGCGCCGCTCAGCGGACCTTCCACGATGATCCTGACGGGATCACCCGGGACGAAGTTCGTGCCAATGTACTCGACGGTCCCGGTGGTCAGGTACTCGCCCTTGTCGGTCGTTACAGCCGGCGTCGCCTGGCCCGGCGCCTCGGCGCCGTCGGCAGCGCTCGCGAAGGCCTGGGGCGAGGCCGGGGCCATGCCCACCGTAATGCCGCCCGCCACGACGCCGAGCGCCAGCGCGAGCGCGGGGATCCGCCTCGTCGCCCTGCGTCGCGATGTCGCCATAACTGCATATTTCCAGAGCTTTCAGCCGGTGTCGAGGCATTTCCCAGCCGACTCGCGACCTCTATCGATTCGTTACCTCGGCGGCGTCACTGAGGGAGGTCATGGGTGATCCCAGCGAGGACCCTGCCGCAGCGTTCCTGTTGGGCGGAGTGCAGATGTCAGTTCGGCAGCTCGATGTAGCGTTGCGCGACTTGACACCGGAACGGGTCGCCCTCGAGGTAGATTTCGCGCGGCGACCCCGATGGTCGGTATGCACCGCGTGCCGCCGCGTCCCGCACCGCATCGAAGAAGCGGAGGATCGTAGGGAATTGGACCTCGGCGAACGCAACCTCGGCGTAGAACTCCATCCCCTCAGGCTCGACACCGTCGGCGGCAGCCCTGTCGACGATGGGCACGCGGACTTCAATCGGCCCGTCCGACTCCCAGCTCACTTCGCCGTGGTACACGACCATGAGTGGCTGAGCCCGATCGACCGTCGCCCCGGCCCGGTCGAGGAGCCCGGCAGCGCTTCGCTCAATGTGCGCGGGGAGATCGGCTGCGGTTGTTCGAAGTGTGGTCGAGATGAATGCCCGAGGGGTCACAACGCGGCTTTGCACACTCGGCGGGTCCTCGGGCGTCTCCTCATCGGCGAGGCTGCCGGCGAGGCCGTCGAGCAGCACAACAGCGCGTTGATGTGCACGAGTGGTTTCAACGCGGTACGCCTCGATCAACGCACGCCGATGCTGCCCCGTGGAGCCGAGCACCGCGCCGATCCGCTCCAACGGCATCCCCACACGGCGGAGCAACGCGATCGTCCGCGCGCGCTCCGCCTGGGAAGGTCGGTAATAGCGGTAGCCCGTGTACTCATCGACGAAATCCGGAAGGAGAAGACCACGCCGCTCGTACAGTCGAAGCGCCTTCGGTGACAGCCAGGTGAGACGGCTGAACTCCCCGATCGACAGTCTGGCCTTCGCGCTCACTGCAGCAAGTATGCGACTTCGACCGCCCACTTGCTGCGATCAGGCTCGGTCTGCGGGTCGGTCAGGAACTGCTCGGTTCGCGCACGCCAGTGGATGCCGTCGGCCCGTTCCTCGATCGCCAACTCCAGTCCTTGTACGTTGGCCCACTGCCACATCTCTCCGTGCACCCGGCCCAACGTATCTGGGCCACCTTCCGGGCGAGCCACGAGGTAGCGGCCAGCGGGGATGACGCCGGTCTCGAATCCGTCGCCAACCTCCACGACCGCGGCCACCGGAACCGAAACGGTGATGTCCATCGGATCAGCGACCGTTCGCATCCGGTGGTACTGGTAGATCGGTCCACCCTCGGGAATCTCCCCGGCCGCCGCGAGCGCGGCGTAGATCAGCGGGACGTGCGCGTTCACGCGGCCCCAGTGAGCAAGGTCGCCGGTCAAGGAAACTCCGACCCAGGGACGTTCAGCGCGCTCTTCGACAGTGAATGCCGTCATCGGTACTCCTCCTGGTCGCCACCCGGCTCTCGGATGGGCCGGTTCTGAGCACACTGGTTGCCCCAGGGGCAAGGTCAACCCTCGTCACGGCCTCGTGCAGCCTCATGCCGGCCGCACGAGTCGAGCTGGGGAAGAGCACCGCCCCGGGGGAACACGGCATCCCCAACGCCCCGCCGGATGACGGAGAACACGCCACGATCCGCATCACTCTAGGCGAGTACAGCGCAGTTCGATCATGGCGAGAGGAGCGAATCGCCCGCAAGTGTGGGCAAAATGTGGGCACGTCGAGCCGCGATCCGATCGGGGGCGACATGCTGGGCCCATGACCACGTCCGTACGCACTGGCAGGAGCGAGACCCTGCCCCAGTACCTCTCCCCTGCCCAGGTCTGCGAGCGTATCCCGGGCATGACACTCCGGAAGCTCGCGGATCATCGCGAGAAAGGCACCGGCCCCGTCTGGGTCGAGATCGATGCCCGCACGAAGGCGTACGACTGGGCAGACGTGGTCGCCTGGCTCGAGAAGCGAAAGCGATCGCAGACGGACCGGTTCGCTCGTCGACCATAGCGATCTCCATAGACCGTGTCTGTGACTCTGCGCCACCATGGCCTCGTGACCAAGAAGACAGTGACCGTCCCTGTTATTCCAGACCGCGAGCCGCTGATGAACGAACATGAGGTCGCCGCACGACTCGGCGTCCGTGTCGGGCTGCTGCGGGAATGGCGCTACCTGGATTCGAAGGGCAGCCGGAGCCGCGGTCCGAAGTACTTGAAGCTCGGCCGGCTGGTTCGCTACCGCCAGTCCGAGATCGATCGCTACATCGACGAGTGCAGCAGGATCTGATCCGCCCAAGTCTCAGGTGAGGCAGGTCTCTCCAACGGTGAATTGGTCGCGTACCTCATTAGGGCGGGATGAGCCGGCGCCAGATCGGTAAGACTTACCGCACGCCGGATGTCGGTGGTCGGGTGCACGCTGGGCGCATGAACCACGATCAGGACGCAACGCCCGCCGCCAACACCGCACGGAACACCCCTGTGAAATTCGATCGCTACATCGGTCCGAGAGCGCTCGCCGAACGCATCGAACGGTCCGAGAAGACGCTCCGGAACTGGCGGAGCGAGGGCAATGGCCCGCCCTGGTACAAGCGCGAGGGCGTCATCATGTACGACCTCGACGAGGTCACGAACTGGCTCACAGAGAGAGGACACGCGGGCTGATGGCCAGACTCACCGTCCGCGAGGCCGCCGACATTGCTCGGCGCCACCCCGACACGATCCTGAAGGCCTTACAGCGGGGCGAACTCCCAGGCATCCAGCGAGTGCGCGCCGGCAGATGGCTCGTAGAGGATGAAGCCCTCGAGGCATGGGTCAACGGTGTGCCTCAGCAACAGACGACGCTCCGACGTCTCCACGACCACCGGAGGGGCTGACCTTGCTGAACGCATGTACCGCGTCGCGTGCGTCACCGAACTACCTTGATTCGAATCACGGCAGGGCTGCTATGCGAGTCACCTGGGAGGATCGCTATCAACAAAGGGGACTGACAACGGCGTTGAGCGAGGCTCCACTGCACGCGCCGTCGTATGGGTCAGTTCCTAAGAGTCGAATGCGCATCGATGCACTGGGCGCACTCTGGGAGACCGTCGGGTGCGGTTGTAGGCACGAACCAGACGCCGCACAATGCCGGCACCGGCTCGCCATTGATGTACCCCTCAACGATGCTTGGCTTCCTCACATAGTGAGACGTCACACCTAGCAGGAGCGTCCTGTTCGCGATCTCTTCCGGTAACTCGCCTGCATCGGCACACTGCCGACTAGCATCCACGGTTTCTGGGGCTACGAGTGCAGACCAGATTTGCCCATCGGCGGCGCCGGGCGTGACACGCCATTCATCCGACGCGGTATTCAAGGTGCTGCGCAGCGTGTCGATCCCGAGGTTAGCAACCGCTTGGTGCTCGCGCTCTGGAGCTGTGAACGACAAGACCGCCTCCACAAGCTGGTCACTACCGTCGCTCGCGACGCCCACGTCGATGGTGAGGTGAAAAAGTAGCTCGTCCGAACCCACCTTTGGGTTGGCCACATGCACCATCGTGGACTCTTGGCGGGTGAGGCTCTCGTGCACGCCGATGAGCACGGCAAGACGTAGTTGGGCCTTCCATGCTTCCAATGAAGCAACTGTGGCCTCGACTTCCTGCAACCGACGGTCATCCTCGCTCGGCAAGTAGCGGCCTGCACCGTGCCGTTGGAGCCGCTGTGTGAATTGAGCGTAGAAGTCTCGATCATCCTTGGCTACCCGAAGGCCTCCCGCACAGAGCCAGACCTCGCGACGCTCGCGGCCTGGACATTCCACGTCTGTCGCCGCTCCCCTCCACCGGGTGGATTTCTGCTTCCACCACATGGGATCGGTTAGGCCGGAGATGCCTTCCCGGCTGATCTCACTGCTGTCATCTGCAAACGCGGCAATGAAGCTGTTCACAAGCGGGTGGTCTGCGCGCCCACCGGGGTGCAATGACTTCATGGCTTCAGCGATCGAACTGGTCGAAGCGCCGTCAAGAATCAGTCGCCGGAGGTTCAGAAACCCTTGCTGTTCGGCATGGTTGCCCCAGTCCGTATTCAGGTCCTCGCAAAGGCACCGCAACGTGACACGTCGATCGAATCCCACTCGACTACCTTAGCTGCGGTGATCCGCATGCCTACATGCTGTCCAGGGCCTCCGAGTAACCCTGGTCGGCGCGAGCAGCCCGCCGGGCGGCGGCCTTGCGGAGTTCCTCCGCCCGTGCCACGTAGTTTCGAAGGTCCGCCATCCTGATCCGACGGTCCTTGGACCCGACGATCGCGCAAGGGAGCGCGCCCGAGTCCAGCACCTTGTACAAGTGCGTGCGGCTAACGCCAAGGATGCGCGCAGCCTGCGACGGCGTCACGTAATCGTCGACACGCGCGACAATCAAGTCACGACCGGTCTCGACACTGCCGACAACAGTCTCGAGAAGACTCCGCGCGGATCCCGCATCCATTGAAGCAGCCATCTGGCGAAGCACAGCCACATCTTCGTCGGGAACGGTCGCAGCAGAAAACGTCAAAGTTGACATGGTTTCCTCGCCTTAATAAGCATGCCCACCGCTCAGGTTCGGCAACTGAGACCCGGCGTGCAAGTGTCACAAGTGTCACACAGTGCGTGACACGGAGGCAACACAAGGTCTCCTCACGGGCGTGTCGTCCACATACCGTGCCCGTTCAACATACTTCGCGTTAGGCGCTGATCGCGACTGGGGCCACTTCAAGAAGGAGATCGATCCCATCGCCCCGTCCTACAAGGACAATCCCCAGCTGTGGACCGACTCCCAGTTCGGCCTATAAGGGGCCAGGCCCGAGTTCGCGGGTCCGGCGCCGCATCTCCCCGGCGTGCTGCACGGCCCAGGCGCACGCGCTCGTCGACGTTGGCAAGGCTCTGCACCAAGCCATGTGGCCGTGCTCGTCGGTGCCGTCGTAGTACACGTGCCAGGGCGTTGGGCTCGTCTGGGTGCCTTCGAGGGGGATGAACCGCATCCAGCCGAGCGTGGCGCCGTGCCGCTGAATGCGCCACACCCTCGTGCCGTGCGAGACGGCGGCCGGGTGCGTGACTCGCTCGCGCTCCTCGAGCCGGCGCAGCACATCGCCCGCGCCCGGCCCTTGCTTGCTCATGCGCGGATCGTAGAGCGGGCCGCCGACAGAGAGGTGTGCCCCTCGCGCACGGGGAATGCGGAGGGGCACGGGCCGGTCCGCCAAGGGGATGCGGGTGTCCGGCCGGGGTGGATGGTAGCGGGTGAAGTTGGCGCCTTTGGGAACTAAGAGACACGCCCCTCGCCGCTGCAACCGCCTCAACCAGTCGGCAGGTAGAGCGACCAGACGGACGCCACCGTCGAGATACCGACACCACCGAGCGCGATGATTCCGCCTAGTTTGAAGGATGCGACCGCGTCCCTCAGGGCACTCCGCTTGGCCCAGTAGTCCATAGGCAGCCGCATGTCCTTCAGCCTCGCTCCGTCCGGGTTGAACCCCGACTCCGCAAGCAACTGTCGCAGCGCTGCACTCTCAGCATCCTCGCGCTCCTTCTGCGCCTTCGCGGAATCAGCGTCCCCGCCGAAACTCAGGTCCACGTCAACATGCGACTCATGAGTCTCGGCGACCTTTTCCGCCACACGGAGGTCGCGTCGCGCACGCCCGTACGCAAGGACCGCACCGAAAGCTGTCGCTACGGCGCCGAAGACATAGAGAAGAGCAACGATGTCACGCACGCTATGAGTATGCCTGCGTACAGACCTCTCAACTGTCGCTACTCGCCGCAGACGACGTTGGTAACACCAAATCGCCCCCTCACGGGGCACGCGGTCCGCGGTGTCGCGGTGCGTGCTCTCCCGTGAGGGGGCGCAGTCTCGTGTGGTGGGTCTAGTCGGTTCGAGGGGGCACCTCGATCGGGGTGCGGTCGCCGACTGCCTGCACGGCGTCGGTCGCGCCGGTGGGCTTCAGCAGGCCGTAGTGCACACCGACGGCGGTGACGAACGTGACGAGTCCGATGAGGAGTCCTTGGCCGACGTCGTAGGGCCTGTCGGTCTGGGCGGCGTTGAGGATCTCGGTGAGCAACGACGACACGAGCGCGAGGCCGGCGAGCAGGAGTGCCTTGAGGCCGCTGCTCGTCGAGTGCTTCGTGACGAGGCCGACGACGAGCGGGAGCACGACGCCGATGATGAGCTGCAGGAACAGGACCCAGCTGAACGTGAAGGTCAGCTCTGGTGCGTCGCCGGCAGCATTGGTCGCGAGCGCGACCGCGAGTGGGTGGGTGATGGGCATGGTCAGTTCTCCTTGATGCGGTTGTGGGCGCCCCAGCGGATCGGCACGACGCCGTCCTCCTCGAGGAAGTTGAGGTCGCTCTGGATGGGGCCGAGGTCGGGGGGCTGGTCCATGTGGCGGTCGAGGTGGAGCAGGATGCGGCCGACGGCGCGCATCTTGTCGCGCAGCTGACCGCGGAGGATGTCGAGTTGCTCGCGCAGCGTCGTCACCTTCGCGTCGAGCTCGGTGTAGGCGGCGTTCAGTCGGGCGACCTCCTTGCCGAGCCCGTCGAGCAGGGTCTTGGTGCCCTGCTCGACGATCTCGTCACGCCCGACCGCGCGGTCGCCGCGCATCTTGACGATGACGCCGATGAGACCGAACACGGCTATGACCAGCCCGCCGCCGGTGGTGATGAGGATGGTCAGCACGCCCTCGGAGACACCGAGTGCGGGGGCCGCGAGGGTTACTGTCACGCGGCCCCCTGGCGGTTAATCGGGATCTCGGCGGTCGTGATCTCGCGCACGAGACGGCGGGCGGCTCGACGAGCGTCCCGCCGGCGAAGGGCTTTCGTCACGAGGTATCGCATGCGGCCCTGTGGCGGGATGATGAGACCGCACGCCAGCACGGCGATCGCGTGCCGCTCGCCGACGTCGCCGAGCGCGAGCGTGAGCAGCGCCGAGGGGTACGTGATGAGCATCGCCACCATGACGCCCTTCGAGAAGAGCTCGAGCATCTCCAGTCGGAACACGAGCCCGATGAGGGCGACGATGGCCGACGCGAGCATGACGCCCGCGACCACCTTCATCACTGCCTCGCCCCACACGAGCTGTGTCGCGGGCATCGAGTAGATCAGCCCGAGCGTGGCGAAGGCGATGATGATGAGGTCGTAGATGGGGAGGTCCATCTGGGCAACGAGGTGGTAGTCCCTCTCCCCCTCGGGCTGCGACTCCGGTGCCCACACCGTCGACCGAAGCAGGCGCCGTGCCAGCCCGGTCATCGTCAGGCCTCGAGGCGTCGGGCGAGCTCGTCGGCGATCTCCGCGGCCGTCGACCCGGTCACGGCGCCTTCTGCGATGGCGGCCTGGATGACCGGGGTGAGGTTGTCGGCGATGGACTTGCCGAGCGCGGCCTCGTCGACCTCGACCGGCTCCTTGCCCTGTTCCTCGCGCACCGCGTTCACGATCGCGGTCGCCATGTAGTACGGCGCCCCGGGGTAGCGGATCCGGCCGGCGAGCACGTCGTCGACCTTCTTCTCGAGACGCTGCGCGATCTTGATGATCGCGTCCGTCTTGTAGTAGTAGCCGCCTGACGTGTTCACGAGCGAGTCGTGAACGGCCTTCTGCGCGGTCTCGTTCAGTGCCATGAGAAACCCTTCTTCCTGAATCAGTGACGTGTTGGTGCCGCGGGAGACGTACTCCGCGACCTGGGATGCGGTGAGGTTGATGCCGGTGAAGTCGAAGTGCCACGGCTCGCCGAAGTTGCGCCCCGTCCACTCCCACCCGAATAGGGGTGCGGTCGCCGCGACCCACGCATGCTCGGCCGTGGCTGATGACGTGATCGGCCAGGCGAGATCGACCGCGAGTCCCCATCCGTGATTCGACGTGCCGGGTTGCGCGGCGACGGTCCATCCGGGGCGCCGGTTGATGTACCGGTCCCAGTAGTAGTTCTGCATCGCGATTGACCGCATGCCCTCGGATGCTGCGAGGGGCTTCCCGAACTGCCGCTGGTAGTGCCAGGCGAGTGCGTCGAGTGCGCCGGCCGCTTCCGCCCGAAGGTCCACGCCGAGCGCTCGCCCGGTCGCGTTGCGCCAGTCCCCGTTGGGGTATCCGATGTTCTTCGTGACCATCACAGCTCCTGCACGAGCGCCCGGTAGACGGCCTGCTGCTGCGTGTCCGACAGGGCCGACAGGAAGTCGGCCGCCGTCAGGTCCGCCCCGGCGAGCCGCTGCCGCCACACAGCGGCCTGGCGTACGAGGTCGTCCCCGTATGACTGGGCGCCGTTGTAGGCGGTGCCGGCGCGGCGGATGCCCGCGTCGGAAAAGTCCCCGCCCAGGTAGCCCGCGAGGAGCCGCAGGCCGAAACGGATGTTCTGGAGCGGGTCGGTCAGGTCGACGCCTTCTCGGTCGGCCTGCGTGAAGAACCCCTTCCAGGTGATCTGTGCGGGCCCGACACCGTTGGAGGTGTGCCCGGCTGCGATGAGGCGCCGGAACTCGGCGTACTTGGCCGGCGTGACTTCGCCGGCACCGCGCATCGCCCCGCCGACGTCGTGGCCGAACACGTTCCGGCCGTTCGACTCCTTCGCGATCACCGCGGCGCCCAGCCATACCGGGATGCTGACCTCGAGCGACGCGCGCACGGTCGCGGCCGCGTTCTGCTGGCCGTGCGCGGCCATGATCTCGACTGCTGTCGCCATCAGCGACCTCCCTCTCTGGGAATGCGAAAGCCCCGGCCTAGTGGCGCGGGGCGTTGTGATGTAGATCTATGCGAGTGAACAGCTATACGAGCACCGCGGACGAAAGGCACTCGGCGTCGGCCGCCACGTCTCTATTAGTCGCGGTTGGCCGTCAGATCTCTCCCGTCTTCCTGCAAGAGCCAAGTGGGGGCACCTTGCGGGTCGACGTGGCGAGCGGGATCTACATGGCTGCCCAGACCGCCGCGCTTCACAGAGCCGTCGCTACCGATCACCTCGCTGCCTTCAGCACTTTGCTGAGCGCGCCCACCGAGCACGGGCCGAGTCTCGCCACTCTCGTCAGGAGCTGCGCCGAAACGTGGAGCCGTGCCTGGTGGATCATTACTGCCCCGGACTGGCCCCAAGCCGAGTATCGCGCGAGGGCAATGAAAGTAGACGAATTGATTGCCGGCCATCGCCGAGGAATCCGCCTTTTGTCAGGTGAATCGATGGAAGACGCTACTGCCAGGGCCTCTGCAGAGCGAGAATCAGTTCTTGCTGTTGGCGCTCAGCCCGAACCGGTCCCTCGATACACGAAATTGACAAAGGATCTCTTCGTGGCATTGGGGAAATCGGATGACGATGCAGCAGCGCTTTATTCGCACTTGTCCGGGGTGGCACATGGGGAGTCTGTGTTCACGGAATCCCTTTCAGACAAGCCTCCCCAGAATGGCGCATCTGGGCTCGCCCTTCCACGGCAGAATCTCCGCACCTACGGCTCAATGATGCACGGCATCACTTTCATCGGTACGATTCGGCTTCTGAAAGCTTGGGGGGCGCCTTCGGACATCGTCGATGCATATTTCAATGCGGCGAAGAGGGCCGGGGACATGCTGCCCAAGGACACCGCCGTTTGACTCGACCTGGTGCGTGACCGCCCGCATGCGGGCGGAGCTTCTCGCGACCCGGTCGGGGATGCTGGGGCCGGACTGGCCGACGGTCCTCCCCCGGAAGCCCGTCTAGCCGGCCTGCTCTTCCTCGTCGAGCGGCGTGAGTGCCGCGGCGAGCTCGGCGGGGTCGCCACCGTCACCCGCGTACTGCCGCGCGAGGTCAGCGACCTGCCCCGGTATCGACGCGAGCCGTGCTCGGCGTTCCTGCTCACACAGCACGTCCACACGGAGCGCGTTGAGCTCGTCGTCCTCGAGGGCAGTGAGATCGGTCATGGCGAGTCCTCTCGTGGGTGACTACTTCGGTGCGCCGGGGAGAACAGTCGGCGGGGGTGCGTCGGTGCTCCACGACGCTTCGGCGCCGTAGAGCGTCGTCTGCGCCGGCAGGTAGCTGTCTCTGATCGAGCGGATACGAACGACGCTCACGCCGACCTCGACCGAGGCCGCGACAATCGCGCTCGCCGCCGCGCCAGCGCGGGCGATGAGGGGCACGACTGGGTACGGCATGCCCGTCGTCGATCCACGGAATCCGACCGGCGATGTGAACTCGACCGCATCAGCCGTCATCCTCGCGGCGACGATCGACATCTCCACGCGGTCGAGCTTGCGGCGCATGAAGATTCCGCCCTCATAGATCGAGTGGCCCGGCTCTAGTCCGGCGGGCATCGTGCCGAACGTCACTTGACCTTGAGCCCACCGGACAAGCGCCCGCCATCCGGTGTCACCGAAGACGATGGTCCATCCGGTCGTTCCGGTGCCGGCGATCTTGAGCCACCGCCACATGCCCGCAGTCCCGAGCTGGTCGGTGTAGTAGGTGCCGGGCGGGGCAGCGACGACGCCCTCGGGTGAACCTGTGCCGCGCAGCTCGTACGGGGTCTCGGCGACGGCGCGCAGGGTCGGGGCGCTCATGACGCCCCGCCCGACGTCAAGCCGGCAACCCCGGCAGCACGGTCGGCCACGGGTCGGTCGTGAAGAAATTCACAGTCAGGTCGCGCCACGCGGCGGGAGACGTCGTGTTGTTGCACTGGACGGCTCCGCCGATCGCGCGGCCATAGATCGGAAGCGTCCCCGACCCGATATAGGCGGACGCCGCCGCCCGTCCCGTCGCCTTGAACCCGGTGGGGAGAACCGCCAGCGAGGTCGACGTCCCGGGCACGAGCCCCTCTCCCTGCACACTCACCAGGGCGCCAATCCGTCGAATGCGCAGTCCGGGGTGCCCGGGTGAGGCCGTCCACCCGTTCTCGAGCAGGCCGGTGATATCGCGCCAGCCCGTGTCCGGTAGCGACGCTTGCAGCGTGGGGGCGCTCATGCGAGCCGCCCCGCGAGGTCAGCCCGGCGTGCCGGGAAGGACCGTCGGCCAGGGATCGGCCGTACGGAACGTGACCTCTCCTTGCAGCCCCCTCGAGGGTCGAACAAGCGAGATACCGCCCGTGCCGATCCCGAGGTTCCACCAGACCGCTGAGCCGAAGACGCTGATGGCCTGAATGTTGAGTGCGTTGTTCGATAGCCCCACGAACCCCGAGATACGTGACGAGCGCACGAGCATGATGCCCCGGAATCCGCCGGGGAGCGTGACGATATGCCCCGACCCGCTCCCGGCCACGAGCAGCACGTCCTCGAGGAACAGGGTGACGAAGTCGCCGGTGCGGCGAACATGAAACTGCCCCGACGTGACGAGTGGATGGGCCACAGGATCGGCCGGGAAGACCCGCCACCCCGTGTC